>JAVVFN010000080.1:0-6572 GCA_032250645.1 Methanomicrobiaceae archaeon
CCATGGGCCGGACCGCGTTCCGGACCTCAGGCCTGAGAGGTTCTTCCGGTTCAGGCAGTACTTCCTCCTCGGCTGGGATTGTGTCCTCTCCTTCCAAGGGCTCGGGAGCAGGAGGGGTCTGGGTCTTTGGACGGTGCACAAGCTGCGGGGTGAGGCCCCGGTGGGTGGTCAGCCTCCTGTTGAACCGGATGCGGGTCTTCTCCCGGACAATCCTCCCCATGACATAGAACTCCCCCGGGGAGAGCGTGACCAGTTCTTCGACCTCCTTCCTGGAACTGAAGAAGAGGTCAACTGCCCGGAGGTCGTTCTCGATGGAGAGCTTGCCGATGATCTGGTTGTTGCACTGGGAGAGGACGTGCTTTGTCACCAGTGCCGGGCGCTGGGTCGCCACCAGGAGCCCGAGCCCCCGTTTCCTCCCGCGTCGCGAGATCTCCTCGATCTTCTTGATCGAGTCTTTCCCCTGCGGGATGAATTTGTCCGCCTCCTCCACGATGAGGAGGTACGGGATGCGGAGCTCTGAAGCGACATCGTAGATCACCCCGGCGAGCTTGGAGACCCGCTCCTGCATGTCCGTCTCGGAGACGTCGAACAGCACCGGGGTGCCATTCCTGACCGCCTGGTTTATGAGTTCCCGAAGGTTTACAGTCTCGATATCCTCGTCACAGCGCTCGTCCGTCCCCACCCAGAGCACCCGGAACCGGTCCTTGAGAGAGAAGTATTCGCCCTCGGTGTCGATCAGGCAGAAACCGATCTCGTTCATGCAGAGCTGTTCGCAGAGCACAGCAATCCCGTAGCTCTTGCCTGCACCGGACTGTGCGATGATGCAGGTCCTTCCGGTCACGAGCTCCTGCGGGTCGATGAAGAACTCGTCATCACCGGTCTTTCCAATCAGGAGTGGTTCCATTTACAAAGAAGTAATTGATATGGGCGGAATTTAACCATTCGCAAATAGATTTTTAGGCGGGTGCTCCTGGGGATGATCCTGCAGGGCCCCGGTCTCCCGGAGACTCCGCATCATTACCGGTTCGCGGAAAGAGAAAGATATTAAAGCGCTGCATCGACATAGAGGCTATGTCCGGGAGTTTCATGGAAATCCGGCGAAGGGACATCATTGCGCATTCCTATGAAAGTCTCTCCAACCTCCTTCAGAGAGTCTTCTCAAGCGACCTTTCTACCGTGGTGGGAGACCTTGACTCCTCACAGAAGGAAGCGCTTAAAAATAGGGTCTCTCCGCTCTAGTCTGAATATTTTAAGAAAAGACAACGCCCCGGCCGGGATTTGAACCCGGGTCGAAAGCTCCGGAGGCTCTCAGGATATCCACTACCCTACCGGGACCTATTTCTCATTCTATGTGATGCCAGGAGATATAAAAGGCACCATTCAACGGTTTCGCTGGTAGAGATACCAGATCTTGCAGGCACCCTCATGACTCACCATACAGGGGCCGACCGGCGTTCGCGGGGTGCATGCCCGCGAAAAGAGCCTGCAGTCAGCCGGTTGGGCGATGCCGCGAAGGACCTTATCGCAGATGCATGCGGTGTGCTTCTCGATATGCTGGATGATGATATCAAATCTCTTCTCGGCATCGTAGGATGCGAATTCAGGTTTTAAATTGAGCCCTGATGCGGGGATAACCGGAAAACCGCGCCATTCCACGTCGGAAGGCTCAAAGACCCGATACATCAGCTCCTGTGCTTTGAGGTTGCCCTCCCGGCAGACGGCACGGGGGTAGGCGTTCTCCACCTCGCACCTCCCTTCCTTCACCTGCCGGGCCAGCATCAGGAGGCCGAGGAGAATATCTTCAGGTTCAAAGCCTGCCACTACCTGGGGGACCGGAAACTGCTCGTATTCCCGATAGCCCATGACCGTGCAGACGTGGCCCGGAAGTATGAATCCGTCAAGGTTCGCTTCTCCCTGTTCGAGCAGCCACTTCATGGCCGGCGGCACGACCCGGTGGTAACTGAGGATGCTAAAATTTTCCGGGGGTTCTGCAAGGATGGCCGCGGCGACCGTGGGTGCGGTCGTCTCAAACCCGACCGAGACAAAGACCACCTCCTCCGATGTCTGCTCCGCGATCTCCACGGCCTTGTGGACTCCCTGCACCACCCGGACGTCTCCCCCGCTGGACTCCAGCGAGCCCCGTGTGCCGGGCACCCGGAGAAGGTCGCCGTAGGTGGCGATGATGACGCCCCTCTCCGCAAGCTCGATGGCGGCATCGATCTCCCCCTGGGGCGTGATGCAGACCGGGCACCCGGGCCCCATCACGATCTTCAGCTCCGGCGGGAGGATCGTCCGGAGCCCGGCGCGGGCGATGGCGGCCTCATGGGTCCCGCAGATATGCATGAAGGTGATATTGCGGTCGATCAGTGCGCTGAGGGCCAGTGAAAGTTCTGTCGCGGCAGGCATGTAATCCATTTCTTATATACTCCTCTCATCAAATAAGTATACGAAATGGCAGAGTACTGGCTGAGTATCCTCATTCTCCTCTGTGGGATCGTTGCGGCAATCCTCGCATACAAACTGTACCGCTACCTGCTCGCACGGGCGGACATCACGGCGTCCCAGCTTGATGATATCATCGTCCTTTCCTTCGGGAAGCCGCTGATCGTGGCAATTCTCGCGCTTACCGTCTATTTCTCGATCACGTATCTTGATGTCCCTCCGGAGTTTGCATGGGTCCAGAGCAGCAGGTACCTCTTTGTATTCTACATCTTTTTGGCAGGCTGGGTGGTCTCAGTGTTCACGCAGAGCTTTATCGAGCTCTACGGCCGGTGGCTTTCTTCGAGAACCGAGACCGAGATCGATGACAAGATCATCGGATTTCTGGAGATCACGGCCCGTTATATCGTATGGTTCATCGCGTTCCTTCTCGCCCTCAGCTATCTTGAGATCGATATCACTCCCCTCGTGGCCGGGGCAGGGATCATTGGGCTCGCGGTCGCCCTTGCGGCGCAGGACATTCTCTCCAACTTCTTCGGGGGCGCGCTCATCGTCATCGACAAACCCTTCAAGGTGAATGACCGGATCCGGGTGGAGGAACACCTTGGGGACGTCGTGAGTATTGGTCCGAGGAGCACCCGGATAAAGACCCTCGATTACCAGATCCTCACCATCCCGAACTCCAAGATCGCCAGCTCCATCATCATCAACTACGCGATGCCGGATGTGAAGCTGAAGGTCAAGATCCCGGTCTCGGTCGCCTATGGCAGTGATATTGCGAGGGTCAAGGAGATCCTGGCCGGTATTGCAAAGGAATCGGCCGAAGAGGTCGATTACATCCTCCGCGACCCGGCCCCGTCTGTCTATTTCCTTGAGTTCGGGGCGTCAAGCCTTGATTTCATGATGGTGGTCTGGGCCAGCGCCTTCAATATGTCCTGGGAGGTCAAGGACCACATCAACAGCCGGATCGACGAGAGTTTCAGGGAGGAGGGAATAGAGATCCCGTTCCCGCAGATGGATGTGCACGTGAGGGAGTAACGTTATTCGTCAGGGCATTCGGTCTCTTTCACCGGCGCAGTCTTCTGCCGGAGGAGCTGGGGAAATTCCCGGTCCAGCTCCTCCTTCGCCTCTTCGGCCGTCATCCCTTGCTTAAAATACCCGTCGATCCGTTCCATGATCAGCAGGGCGTCCGGGGTGTAGAGCTTCGTTGCGCCCTCCGTCGCATAGGTGAGGAATGCATCGAAATCTCTCGCATATTCCGCCACCCTCTCTTCCGGGATGCCGGTCCGCTTTGCGATGTCCGAGATGCGGAAATAATCGATCTTCATGTTTATTTCCTCAATTATTCAGAGAAGAACGACCGGTAGCTCTCGGGTACTTCCTCCTCGAAGCTCCCGATGATGGCCTGGTTCAGCTCCCGCAGGTTATGGATGATCTGTTCCGAGTTCCTGACCTGCAACTCGAGCTGGAGCATGATCTCGTCGATATCGGCGTCCGAGGGGTCGAGCACGTCCACGAGATCGAGGAGGCTGATCAAGTTGTCGCGGACCATCTCCACCGGGTTTTTGAGGCGGAGGGCGGCGACCGTGATGTAGGAGAGCATCGTCTTTGCCATCCTCTTCTCCTTGGTGAGGTCACGTCCGATCACCGCGGAACCGGTGATGTTCCCCTCCTCGTCCTTCAGGGGCGAGACCGAGAGATCGATGAACCTTTTATCGCCTGTCTTGGTGACACGGATGGTCTGGAAATTCCTGATCCGCTGTTTTTTCCTCGTTTTATCGAGGATCATCGCACTCTCCTCGCGCTTGCGGTCCGGGGGCATCAGGATCGAGATGTTCTCTCCGATGATCTCGTCGGGTTCGTAGCCGTAGATCTTCTCTGCACCTGCATTCCAGCTCAGGATCCGCCCCTCGACATCCAGCCTGATGATGGCGTCGTGGGAGGAGTCCACGATCTCAGAGAGGAGCACCTGCTGCTCCTGAGCTTTCCGGCGTTCGGTGATCTCCCGCAGGACGGCGATCTCGTTCCAACCGTCCCGTACCCTCACCGCAGAAAGCGAGATCTCTGCCGGAAATTCTGTTCCGTCTTTCCTCTGCGCATAGAACTCAAGCCTGTTTCCGACCATCACCGGACCGGGGCTCCTCGTCTTCAGCCGCTCGTGGAGGAGCTTCTTGCCTTTTGCCGGTTTTTTCTGGGAGAGAAGGAACTGGAGGGACTTTCCCTGCACCTCATCGGTTGTATACCCGAACATCCGTTCAGCAGCCCGGTTCCAGATCGTGATCTTCCCCTCGGAATCGAGGAGGATCACGGCATCGATGGATGACTGGAGGATGCCATTGAAGATCTCCGTCTGCCAGCGGATCTCCTCTTCCGGTACAGGCGCGCCCATCGCTGCATAGCCAATCATGCCGCCGTCAGGGGAGAGCGGGCAAATGCTCCAGCGGATCGTGCGTTCTCTCCCCTCGCGGGTGACGATGGGGATCTCGAACGGCTCCTGCCCATCTCTCCCGGAGAGCCGGATATCGAGATCATTGATCAGGGAACGCCTGGCCGCGTTGTCCCGGAGGAGCAGATGCCAGATATTGGACGTCTCTGCTGCCTCTTCCTGGCTGTACCCGCTCATCAGCTCGGCTCCCTCGTTCCATAACAGCACCCGGTGTTCGGGGTCGATCACCATGAACCAGACAGACGGGGAGGTGACAAAGAGATCTTTTATCTGCGAGAGAGGCCGGGACCCGAGCAGTGCCTCGAGATCTGGCCCGTTACCTCTGAAAACCGAAAAATCACGGTTATTTACCATATTCCCCCCTCGTCGTGCGTTCTGTCCGAATACTGATAAGAGTAAAGACGATCTACCCTTATATAAAGGTTATCTTCTCCGGCCCCCATGAGATCATCCTTCTCTGGCCGGGCGGTAGAAGATACCCCTCGGCTCCATTTTTCCCTCGATGATGCCCTTTTCAAGGAGCACCGCGAGGTATTTCTTCAGTTCTGATGCATGGAGCCCGGTGATGGCAGAGAGATCCCCGAGGGTGCAGGGACGCCTCCGGATGGTGGAGGTGATCTGATCGAGGAGATCTTCATGGAAGCAGGGGATCTTTATTCTGGATGCAGGGGTCCCCACAACCTCCACATGCGGGTGATCGAGGACCGCGGCGATCTCCTCCAGCCTCTCCTGCGGGGCTTTCTCCACCCAGGCCACCACGCCCGGGCGGTCGAGCGAGTTCAGCTGGACCCGTTCGGGTCTGATCTTCGCAATCGTGTCCCGGAAGAGATCGAGCTCCTCTGGGGTGTCGTTAAGGCCCGGGATGATGAAGATCTCCAGCCAGATCTCCCCTGAATATTCTTCCCTGAGAGTGATCAGTCCCTCGATGATACGGCCGAGGGAGAGGGCACCATGTGGGTGGTTGATCCTTTTGAAGGTGCGCGAGGAGACGGCATCGAGCGAGGGGATGATCACGTCGATCTCGCGCACCTCTTTCCTGAGATCCGGGTCCCAGAAGAGGCTCCCATTGGTGAGCAGCGCAAGGCGGTATCCCGGGTAGTGTGTCTTGATGTGGTGCGATATCCTGCCGATACCGCGGTGGAGCGTGGGCTCTCCAGAGCCGGAGAAGGTGATATAATCGAGGGCCGGGGCGGTCGAGAGGTAGTCGTCCAGCTCACCGATCACTTCATCGGTGGGGACGTATTCTCTCCGTTCGATGGTAAGATCGGTGGTGCGTCCGCATTCGCAGTAGATGCAGTTGTAGCTGCAGGTCTTGAGGGGCACCAGATCGATCCCCAGAGAGACGCCCAGGCGCCGTGAAGGGACCGGTCCGAAGAGATACTGGTAATGCATCAGGGGATCACACTACGCTCTTTGATATTTGCTCCGTTAAATAGTTATTTTAAAGATGGGAAATACCTCTTCCGTATGATTGGCATCTCGACCCACTGTCTCCACCACCGCCCGCTGGGGGAGGCGCTGGAAGCCCTTGCCCCCCTCACCGACACCGTTGAGATCATGGATGACGGGCTCCACCACATCACCTCCGCAGAGCTCCTCGAGTCCTACTCCTTCCGCTACTTTATCCATGCCCCTGCCCGCGGGGTGAATATCGCAAGCCAGCTCGAGCCGATCCGGAAGGCGAGCG
>JAVVFN010000081.1:0-6490 GCA_032250645.1 Methanomicrobiaceae archaeon
TGGTAACGGTAACGGGTGCACCCCGAGCCGAGGATGAAGAAGGTGAGTACGATAAAAAACCAGCGCACGTCCGCAAAGACGATGAGGAGGATCCCCACGATCGCGCCCGAGAAGAGGCCCGAGAGGTCGGCCGCCCGTATCTTGTAGGAGAAATACCCGAACGAAAGAGCAGTGATCACGGCGGCAAGAAGGAGCATGGCATCGACCTCAAAGTTGATCTCCTCGAAGAGAAACATGGTCATCGCCACGCCGAGACTCTCTATCATCAGGGAATCATACCTTCTTTTGAGAGCCGATTTCAGCATGAGAGCGACAAGCACCCCGAGGACGACCACGAGGGGCGACTGGTAGCCGAGGTAGAGCATGACCGCGAGGGAGCCTGCGGTGCCTGCAACGAAGTACGAAAGATAGCCGTATGACTCCTTCGAGAAGGTCAGGAACGCGAACTCCCCGAGCACCACGATCGCCACCGTCCCGAGCAGCACGAAGAGCGAGAGGAGCTGGGCCCCGTAAAGGGCCGCAATGACCATCAGGGCCAGTGCGGGATACTTCGTCCGCCGGATCAGGTAGAAGACCGAGCAGAGCAGGATGATGATCAGGGAGAGAATCCACGGCGGTTCGATAAGGGGTGCGACTCCGATCCCGATGATGGTGAGGGCAGAGGCGAGCAGGGTCTCGGAGCGAAGCGCCATTACTGATAAGCTATAGATATCGCCCTTTAATTCTATTCTGGTTCTGGCGATACTGCCCGCCAGCTCGCATTGCGATCACTATATGTGGCCAAAAATCCAACAAATTCCAAATGGTCTTGCCAGAGGACATTCCCAAGAACTACGACTTTACCCGGATCGAGGAGCGCTGGCAGCAGGTATGGAAAGATGAGGACAATACCTTCAATCCGGACTCCGAAAAGCCGCCCTATATCATCGATACGCCGCCTCCCTATCCTACCGGGAACTTCCACATCGGAAATGCGTTCAACTGGTGCTATATCGACTTCATCGCCCGCTACAGGCGGATGCGTGGCTACAACGTGATGTTCCCGCAGGGGTGGGACTGCCATGGCCTCCCGACCGAGGTGAAGGTCGAGGAGATCTACCACATCACCAAGAACGACGTTCCCCGTGACGAGTTCCGGGAGCTCTGCCGCACCCTCACCCTCGGCAACATCGAGAAGATGCGGGCAACCATGAGGCGTTGCGGGTTCTCCATCGACTGGAGCAGGGAGTACATCACCATGCTCCCGGAGTACTTTGGGAAGACCCAGCTCTCCTTTCTGCGCATGCTGGAGGCGGAAGAGATCTACCAGAGCGAGCACCCGGTCAATTTCTGCACCCGGTGCGAGACTGCCATCGCGTTTGCCGAGGTCGCGTACGAGGACCGCGAGACGACGCTGAACTACGTTCTCTTCGACGGGATCGAGATTGCGACCACCCGCCCCGAGCTCCTCGCCGCGTGCGTGGCGGTCGCGGTCCACCCGGAGGACGAACGCTATAGGGAGCTCTCCGGCAGGACCCTGAAGGTCCCGATATTCTGCCACCAGGTCCCGGTGGTAAAGGACGAGGCCGTCGACCCGTCCTTCGGGAGCGGTGCGGTGATGATCTGCACGTTCGGGGACAAGCAGGACGTGCACTGGTGGAAGAAGCATGACCTGGAGCTCCGCAAGGCTATCGACCGGCAGGGAAGGATGACCGCTACCGCAGGCCCCTATGCGGGATTAAGCTCGAAAGAATGCAGGCAGCGGATCCTCGGGGATATGGAGAAGGCCGGGATCCTGAAACGATCGGAAAAACTCCAGCAGCGGGTGGGAACCTGCTGGCGGTGCAAGACCCCCATCGAGATCATGAGCGAGCGCCAGTGGTTTGTCCGCATCCACCCGGACCAGATCATGGAGGCGGCCCGGAAGGTGGCTTGGGTCCCGCAGCACATGTTCACGCGGCTTGAGAACTGGGTCGAGCAGATGGAATGGGACTGGTGCATCTCCCGCCAGCGGATCTTCGCCACCCCCATCCCGGTCTGGTTCTGCGCTGCCTGCAATACCACGATCCTGCCGGCAGAGGAGGATCTCCCGGTCGACCCGGTCAGCGACCGGCCGAAGAGACCCTGCCCGGCCTGCGGCGGCACAGAGGTGGTGGGCGAGGAGGACGTCCTCGACACCTGGATGGACTCCTCCATCTCGGTGCTCAGGATCACGGAGTGGGACGGGAAAGAGGTCCCCCTGCCCTTCCCGGCCCAGCTCCGGCCGCAGGGGCATGACATCATCCGCACCTGGGCATTCTACACCATCCTCCGGTCTGTGGCGCTCACCGGAAAGCACCCGTGGGAGGAGATCCTCATCAACGGGATGGTGCTCGGGGACGACGGGTTCAAGATGAGCAAGAGCAGGGGGAACATCATCGCGCCCGAAGAGGTCCTCATCCAGCACGGCGCGGACGCGTTCAGGCAGTGGAGCGCGGCAGGCGCGGCGACCGGCTCGGACATCATGTTCAGCTGGAACGATATCGTCGCCGCCCAGCGGTTCCAGACCAAGCTCTGGAACATCCTGCGGTTCGTGGTCCCCCACCTGGGCGAAGAGGAGCAGGTGACAGAGCTTACAGACCGCTGGCTCCTTGCACGCCTGAATCGGGCCGCAGGCGAGGTCACGGATGCGATGGAGACCTGCCAGTTCGACCGGGCCCTCAAGGTCATCCGGGAGTTTGTCTGGGCCGACCTTGCCGACAACTACATCGAGCTCGTGAAGGGACGCCTCTACTCGGATGCGCCCGGGCGGGCGAGTGCGGCCGTCGCCCTCCGGATCGCTCTTGATGCCATCTTCAGGATGCTCGCGCCCTTCACCCCGTTCTTTGCAGAAGAATGCTTCTCTTATCTCTCCGGCGAAAGCGTGCACCGGCAGGGCTGGCCCGGGATCCGCGGGGAGGACCCGGAATCACTCCAGAAGGGTGACCTTGTGGCCCGGGTGGTCTCCGAGGTGCGCCGGTACAAGCATGACCGGGGAATGGCGCTGAACGCACCGATGAAAAAAGTGGTCATCTACACCCCGTTCCCGGTGGATGACGCCGGGGACGCCGCACGGGCGCTGAATGCGGACGTCGAGTGGCGCTGCGATGCCCCGATGCTCGACCGGGTCCAGAGCGATATCAGGTTTGATATGTCGGTGATCGGCCCCCGGTTCCGCGGGAAGGCGCGGGCGTTCATGGAGGCGGTGCGGGGGCTTCCGGCAGAAGAGCTCGAGCACCCCCCGGAGACGGTGGTGGTGGACGGCGAGCCCCTCAGCGTTCCTGAGGGAGCGTTCTCTCCTGAATTTTCCTACACGGTGGAGGGAGAGAAGGTGGACCTCATCGAGATCGGGGCAGATGTGATCGTGACAGTGCGGCGCTCGTCCTGATCTCCCCTGCCACAAAATCCCGCACCTCTTCTTCCGGCATCATCCCGTCAACGATGACAAAACGCTCCGGGTCTCCACACACAAGGTCAAGGTAGACCTCCTGGACGCGCTCCAGCACTTCTGCACGTTCAAAGTGCTCCGGCCTTTTCGCACCAGAGAGGCGGCGGACCGCTTCAGCCACCGGAACCACAAGGAGAAAGGTGAGATCCGGGCGGATGGTCCATTCCCCGTGCACCTGCCGGAGCCATGCGAGGGGGTCGGGGATGATCCCGTCCAGCGTGACTGCCTGGTATGCATACCGCGAGTCCGAGTAGCGGTCCGAGATGACGAGTCGATCATTGGCGTGGGCCGGGCGGATCACGGTCTCCAGGTGGAGCGCATGGTCGGCGACAAAGAGGAGCGCTTCAGCCACCGGGTCGATCTCCTCTGCGATCCCGCGGCGAACCACGTCGCCGAGCCAACCGGACCCGGGCTCCCGGGTAAAGAGCGGGTCAAGGTCTGCGAGCGCTGATTTGAGGCCCTCCAGAAGGGAGGACTTGCCGCTCCCATCGATCCCCTCGATCGTGATCAGCATAACGCTCCCTCCCTGATCCACTCCAGAGGAATCACACCCCGGTGGACCGCGGTGGAGACGATCGCGCCGTCGTAGCCGATATCCCGGAGTGCCCCGAGGTCCGCTGCGGTCGCGATGCCGCCGCCATAGATGAGCGGGCCGGGATAGGCGTTCCGGGCCTCCTTTACCCATTGCTCGCCCACGCCGTGTCCTGTGCCCACTGACCCGAGGTTGAGCATAATGATGCCGTCAAAGTGCCAGTCGGCGTGGCGGCCGAGAAATGGGACCGGGCTCTCCCCCAAGGGAATTACGCGGGAGTCCCGGATATCGACGCTCAGGTATCCCCCCGGATAACAGGAGAGGTCCTCACCGGCAGTCTCGGTCCCGACCACATCAATGACCCCTTCGATCTGCAGGAGGTCGGCGGGCGAGCGGACCCCCCGGTCCACGTAGCACCTCCCGACCATCCGGGCAATCTCTGCGATCGTTCGGTCATGGTTCTCTCCCCCTTCGATCCGGTCGAGATCCGCAATATAGCAGTACCGCGGCCCCAGTTCTGAGACAAAAATGGTCGGATCCGCGGTCGACGCGATCCCCCAAGTCAGCGGACGGTACTCGACCCTGTTCCCTCCGGCACCGTGGACGACAAGACCACCCAAAAGATCGATCGCGAGAATGAGATCCATGCTTCAACGCAATCACTATTAGGAGAAATAACCAAAAAGAGTTATGGAATTATTGGTCAGCCCGAATTCTATGGCCGAAGCAAAAAATTCTCTTTCTGCAGATATTATTGATGTGAAGAAGCCCTCAGAGGGCTCACTCGGTGCGAACTATCCTTGGGTCATCCGGGCGATCAGGGATCTTACTCCCAGGCCGCTAAGTGCGGCCATCGGGGACTTTGACTACCGTCCCGGCGGCGCCTCCCTCGCTGCATACGGCGCTGCCTGCTCTGGGGCTGATTATATCAAGGTAGGGCTGATGTTCAGCGGAGCTGAAAAGGCACGGGACCTTGTCAGCGGGGTAGTCAAAGGGGTGAAGGACGAATTCCCGGAGAAATATGTGGTCATCGCCGCGTACGGGGATTACCAGAGGCTGGGCGTCATCTCCCCTTTTGAGATGGCGACGATCGCCGCGGAAGAGGGGGCTGACGTGGCCATGATCGACACCGGGATCAAGGACGGCAAAAGCCTCTTTGCCTTCCTTGACGAACCGCAGCTCACCAGCTTTACAGAGAAGAACCGTGATCTCGGGATCCGGACAGCGCTTGCCGGCTCCCTCTGCTTTGAGGATATCAGTGTGCTGAAGCGTATTGACCCGGACATCATCGGGGTGAGGGGGATGGTCTGTGGCGGGGACCGGAACGCCACCATCCAGCCCCACCTCGTGGAGAAGGCATTAGGTCTTATCAGGTGACGGAATGTATATCGAGAAACTGGAGATGGTAACGGCACTGACCTTCGACGACGTGCTCCTCGAACCGGCCGAGTCCTTCGTGGAGCCGAGCGATGCCGACGTGCGGTCCCGGTTTTCACGGAATATCCCGCTGAACATCCCGCTCGTCTCGGCCGCCATGGACACGGTGACCGAATCACGGATGGCAATCGCGATCGCCCGTGAAGGCGGGATCGGGGTGATCCACCGGAACATGACCGCGGAGGATGAGGTCGAGAAGGTCAAGCTGGTCAAGAAAGCCGAAGACCTCATCGAACGGGACGTCCTGGCCCTGGAGTCCGGGGCGACCGTGGGCGATGCCGACCGGCTGATGAACGAGTACAATATCAGCGGCTTCCCGGTGCTGGAAGACGAGAAGATCATCGGTATCGTGAGCCGCCGGGACCTGCGGGGCATCGTCCCCCGCATGAAGAATGAGAACATCAGGTCGGTCATGACAAAGGAGCCCATCACGGTAGGTGAGGAGATCACGCTGGAGCGGGCGCTCGAGATCATGTACACAAACAAGGTCGAGCGCCTCCCGGTGGTAAACGACGGGGACAGGCTGCTCGGCATCATCACCATGCAGGACATCCTGGAGCGGCAGCAGTACCCGTCCGCAAACAGGGACAAAAACCGCAACCTCCGGGTCGCCGCCGCGGTCGGGCCCTTTGACTTCAAGCGTGCCATGATGCTCGACGAGAGCGGGGCCGATGTGCTGGTGGTGGACTGTGCGCACGGGCACAACATGCACGTGGTCGGGGCGGTCAAGGATATCAAGGCCAGCGCAAAAGCCGATGTGGTGGCAGGCAACATCGCCACCAGGAAGGCGGCAGAGGTCTTCGGCGATGAGGTGGACGGGCTCAAGGTGGGGATCGGGCCCGGGTCGATCTGCACCACCCGGATCGTGGCAGGGGTGGGCGTCCCCCAGATCACCGCGATCGCGAACGTGGCGGAGGTTGCATCCGGCTACGAGGTCCCAATCATCGCGGACGGAGGCATCCGGTTCTCAGGCGACGTGGCCAAGGCCATCGCCTCGGGTGCAGACTGCGTCATGCTGGGAAGCCTCTTTGCCGGGACTGACGAGGCGCCCGGGAGGGTCATCGCCATCAAGGGGC
>JAVVFN010000082.1:0-6414 GCA_032250645.1 Methanomicrobiaceae archaeon
CACCGATCTTTACACATACATCGCTGAAAAATTCTACCAGCTCAATCCGGGTGCGCTGGTCTTCCTCTCCTCCTACGATCCTGCCGATAACACCCTGACGGTGCGTGCGGTTGCAGGACCCGGTCCTCTCACCGGCACCGTCCGCACCCTGGTCTCCCGGGACCTGGTGGGGCTCCGTTTCTCCGTGCCGGCTGAGGCAGTCTCCACCATCTCTTCGGGCTCTCTCGAGGAGATCGTCGATGGGATCCCGGGGATCACCTTCGGTCAGGTTGACCCGGGGCTCTCCTCACAGGCCGAGCGGACCCTCAATATCGAAAGTTCCTGCGGGATCGGGTTCGTCTGGAAGGACGTGCTCTTCGGTGCCGCGGTACTGCTCTTCCCCCGTGGAGCCGGCCCTTCCGACCCCCACGTGATCGAGCTCTTTGCCCGGCAGGCATCGATCGCCCTCCAGCAGAAACATGCCGAGACGGCGCTCAGGGAGAGCGAGCGCCGCCTGAATCTCGCAGTTGAGGGGGCGAATCTGGGTGTCTGGGATACCAATCTTGAGACGGGCGAGGCGACCTTCACCGAAAACTGGGCCAGATTGCTCGGGTATGCCCCCGAAGAGATTGGGCAGAGTGTTGCAGGGTGGAAGGAGCTCATCCATGCCGATGATGTGGCCGCAGTAATGCAGGCCCGCAGGGATCATATTGAGGGACTTATCCCGGTATATGAGACAGATTTCCGCCTCCGTGCGAAGGACGGTACTTGGCACTGGATCCACTCCCGCGGGCGTATCACCGACCGGGACTCGAACGGGCGACCCCTCCGTATGACTGGCGTCCAGTTCGACGTCACCGAACGGCGGAAGAACCAGCAAGCGCTGGAGGAGGCAAACAAGAAACTCCGGCTCCTCTCCAGTATCACCCGCCATGACTTCTTAAACCAGGTCACCGCGATCCTCGGGTATACCGAGCTCCTCGAGATGGACGACCTCTCGCCGGAGGAGAGGAGCGAATATACAGGCCGCATCAAGAAGGTGGTGAATATCACCATCGATCTCGTCAAATTCACAAAGGACTACCAGGAGGTGGGCATGGCGGCCTCCCGGTGGCAGAGGGTCGGGGACGTGGTGGCACAGGCCCGGGCCGAGGTCTGCCCGGAGACGGTGAGGGTGGACGACCGGTGCGGGGACCTCGAGGTCTACGCGGACCCGATGTTCCACAAGGTCGTCTACAACCTGCTCGAGAATGCGATCAGGCACGGCGAGCATGTGACAGAGATCCGCATCTATTTCACTGAGACCGGGAAGGGCGGGGTGCTGGTCCTCGAGGACAACGGAGCCGGTATCCCGGAGCGCGAGAAAAGGCGGATCTTTGAGAAAGGATTTGGCAAAAACACCGGTTTCGGGCTCTTCCTCGTCAAGGAGATCCTCGGCATCACGGGGATCGCGATCACCGAGACCGGGAGAGAGGGAGAAGGTGCCCGGTTCGAACTTGCCATCCCCCGGGAATTTTACCGCATCCCGGAGTAACCCATTATACTCAGATCACGGGAATCTGAATACGGCAGCTTCTCACGGTATTAAACCCTCATAATTTGCTTTTTTCCCTCAAAATTTGGAAAGCGATAAGAACAATGAGCAGTTTAGCTGTACCTATGCCCCTTTTCGGGGTCTTCTCCCTCATCGCAAGGGACATGGGAAGGATCCTGCTCTTTATCGGTGCGGTATCCACCCTCCCGCTCCTCGTCGCGGTCCTGTACCAGGAGTACGCACTTCTCCTCCCGATGGCGTCAGCGCCGGCGGTCTTCGGGATCCTCGGGTACTGGCTGGTGCGGCGGCCTGAGGCCGGCCGGGAGGCCCCGCTCTCCGTGGCCATGGCCTCAGTGGCGCTGATCTGGCTCATCGCGGCCCTGGTCAGTGCCCTGCCGTTCATCCTCGGGATCGATCTCCCGGCCTCCGACAGCATCTTTGAGGCCATGTCGGGCTGGACATCAACGGGCCTCTCGCTCATCGAAGACGTGGACGGCACCCCCCATACCCTGCTCTTCTGGCGGTCGCTCACCCAGTGGATGGGCGGGATCGGGATCGTGGCCTTCACGGTGGCGCTGGCGAGCCGGTCCAGCCTCACCCATTTCCGCCTCTACCGCTACGAGGGCCGGAGCGAAGCGTTCATGCCCAGTGTGGTGGCCACTGCTTCGCAGATGTGGAAAATCTACCTCATTATCACCGGTATCGCGGTCGGGCTCATCCTGATCTCCGGCGTCTCGCTCTGGGACGCGGTCAACCTCGCCATGACCGCGATCGCGACCGGGGGGTTCTCGGTCCATTCCGCCGGCATCCTCTACTATAATAACCCGCTCCTCGAATTCCTGCTCATCCCGATCATGATTGCAGGGGCTATGCCCTTTCTGATCTACTATCAGATCTACTATCGCAGGCAGTTCAGCCTCTTTGGCAACCGGCAGGCACAGCTCCTCCTTATATTCATCGCGGTTGTCGCGTTCATCGTTGGGCTGGACCTCGTCCTCTTCCAGGTGGACGACCCCTCCCTGGCCCTTCGTCACAGTCTCTTCATGACGACGAGCGCCATCACCTGCACGGGGTTTCAGAACGCCAACCTGCTGGGGTGGTCCAGCGTCACCGTCATCTTCCTCTCCTTCTTCATGCTCATCGGGGGATCTGCCGGGAGTACTGCAGGCGGGATCAAGCTCTCCCGTATCCTCATCCTGTACGAGATGATGGAGTGGTGGTTCCGCCGGATCTTCTCCGCGAGTTCCCGCGTCATCGTCCCGCTCCGGCACCGCGGCAGGCCGGTCCAGGGCGAGGACGCCGAGCAGGAGGTCTCACGAAACCTGCTGGTCATCATCCTCTTCCTTATCACGGTGACGGTAGGCATCCTGCTGGTGATACAGGTCGGGGAGTTAGGCCAGTTCGACTCCTCCGACGTGCTGTTCGAAATCATCTCGGCCGTATCTAACGTCGGCCTCTCCACAGGCTACGTGAACCCCGGGATGAGCACGATATCAAAATGGGTGTTCATTTTGGTGATGTGGGTGGGGAGGCTCGAGGTGGTACCGGTGATCGCGCTTGCCATCGGTGCCACACGCGGGTTTTCCGGGCTCCATCCCCGGGTATGAGAGTTGTATTTCTCCGCGTACCACGGCAATCGTGTCTCCGGGTATCGCGACTGAAAACACGTGCAACACTATTTTAAAATGAGCACGTGTCTTGGACCAGAAGCTGAGGATAAATTTCAGGGAGAGATCTGTTCAGGAGCGCTTTGCTTCTCCGATCAAGTACCCCCCGAATCCTGTCATCCATATGATCACCGGGTATGCAACAAAACGCTCCGTCCCTCCGTCGCCCAGCACAGGGATGAAGGAGGGAGAGAAGAAGAGAAAGATCAGAGTGGTCAGCCCGAGAACTGCAAACAGGAAGCGGAACGGCGATGGCGCTACCCTGACAGAAGCGAGCTGGACTAACCCTCCTGAGATGAATGCACAGAGGGCGAAGAGGGGGTGGAGGAACGCGTTATTACCAGGAAATATTCCCACACCCAGGACCCCGGTCCCCAATAAAAGTGAAAAGAGAGGCACAATTCTTGAATTGAGACCCCTGTAGAGGAATATGGATGCCCCGATAAGCAGTAGGCCACCAATGATCATCGTGGCATTGAAGATCGATGCAGAGGGCTGGTAGCTGACGCTCCCGGGAGGACGGGTTGCGCCCAGATCGCTAATCTCGCTGTTTGCTGTGCTGTATCCCGGGGGGTAGAAGATCTCGGCAGTGATGATCCCCATCAGTATGATCGACCCTGCGAGGAATAAGAGAAGCCCAGCCCGTGCCGCATTCCGGTGTTCCGGGTTACTGTTCTCTCCCATTGCATTTCGCCACTATTATTATGCCCTTTTGTAATAAGGATTTTGCAGGCCCTGCCCCGATTCGGTCAGTATAAGGCCCCCCTTGCCCACAGCTGATCCATGCAATTCTCCCGCGAACTCCTGGATGACTTCCCCGGCATCTCTGTCGTGGAAGGGGTGGTCCGGTCCGTGGACAATGACGGGAGCCATCCTGATCTTGAGGCGCTGAAGGAGACCGTCGCCCGGGAGCTGCAGTCGCGGTATACCCTTGAAGAGGTCCGGAACGATCCGGTCTTCCGGGCCTACCGGGATTTCTTCTGGAGAGTAGGTGTGGATCCCACCAAGACACGGCCGGCTTCCGAAGCGCTGGTGCGGAGGATCCTTGCCGGCAGATCCCTGCCTGCGATCAGCACCGCGGTGGATGCCTACAACCTCGCGTCGGCATCCAGCGGCATCCCCATCGCGGCCTTCGATGCAGACCTCCTGGAAGGGGTTTTATCGCTCCGGTTCGCGAATGGCGGGGAGGAGTTTTTCGGGATCGGGATGGATGCGCCGGTCATCCTCAGAGAAAACCAGGTCGTGATGACCGACGCAAACGGGATCATCGCCATCTACCCCTACCGGGACGCGGATGCAACGAAGGTCACCCTGAGCACAAAGAACATCCATATTATCTCCTGTGGGGTGCCGGGGATCGAAGAGGAGAGGATCATCGATGCGTACCGGACCTGTGCCCGGTACCTGGAAGAGTTTACCGGAGGGACGGACTTGGGGCCGCAGATCTTTCCGTGAAGGGATGGGACGGTGCGGTGCCGGATTCCACCACCACGGGGCCCCAATCTTTATGCCCGCTTCTTTCGAACTATCTGTCATTGGACGGCATGGACAGGGATTATCTCCTCACATATCACGGCATCGATGAAGCTGCATTTGAGAAGGCAGTCAATTTTCTTATCCAGAAGATCCCGAAGGAGACATTCGAAGAGGTGTACCAGAGGATAAATGAAGATCCCTCATGGTCATTGAGCCAGCACCGGTTCTGGGGAATGGGAGTTCGGAATCTCCTTCGCGAGGGCGGCTTTCATTGGAATGCGGTTGCACTGGATGACAGCTGGATGGCCATTGTCACAGAAGCGATGAAGAGAGTCTTGCAGAAATGAAAAAGGATTTCTCCCGGAAAGAATTGGAAATTCAGGTCTCCTTTGCGACCCGGTAGACCTGTTCGGGGGCAAGAGCGCTCATCGTCTCCGTACTGATCGTCCCCCACTTGGATGCCTCGATGATCACCTTTGCGAGCGCTTCGGTCGAGGGGAGTTCGAGGATGATCACGAAATCGTAGCGCCCGAAGGTATAGTAATGCGCAAGGAGCCTTCCTCCCGCTGCTTTGACGATCTCTTCTCCCATCGCATCCCGTTCTGCGGCACCCTTGATAGTCTCGAGCGCCTTCTGGGTCAATTTCCCCAGTAAAATATAGACTGGCATGAGGAAAGGATATCCGCTCAAATATATTAAGGCAGTAGGCCCCGATCTCACCATTCAGCACCTTTTTCCCCTCGAAAATTAACCTCCCTCCATGGAAGGGTGGAAATGCTACCTTGGAATCGGACTTGCCCTCGTGCTGGGGGTCCTTGCCTCATCAGTATATTTCCAGTATGCCGGGGATGATGCCGCTGCCCCGATCGATCGGGAGACACTTTACCAGGTCTCGACGATCGATGCCCTGTTGCAGGGCGTCTTTGGCGGAGTCCTGCCATCGGGAGACCTGAAGGCGCACGGCGATTTCGGGATCGGCACCTTTGATGCCCTGGATGGGGAGATGATCGTGCTGGAGGGAACGGTCTACCATGCGACCGCGGACGGAGAGATCCGTGAGGCCCCCGATTCCCTCACCACCCCCCTTGCCACGGTGACCTATTTTGACCGGGACTTCGCCATCACCACCGGTGTCCCCATGAATATCACGACGTTCGGCTCGGCAATGACCGATCAGCTACCCACCCGGAACATGGTATACGCGGTGCGGATGCACGACACTTTTCCCTCCATGAAGGTCCGGGCAATCCCGGCACAGTCCGAGCCCTATCCTACCCTTGCCGAGGCAGCCATGGAACAGGTAGTCCACATGTACACGAATACCACCGGTACGGTGGTCGGGTTTTACGGTCCAATCTTCTTCAAGGGTCTCAATGTACCTGGCTTCCACCTACACTACCTCAGCGATGACCTGCAGAAAGGGGGGCATATTCTCGATCTTGTCGTGCCGGCTGGTGCCACAGTGGAGTACGACATCACCCCGGAGTTTACCATGCTCCTTCCCACGAGCGGCCCCTTTACCGGCGTCGACCTCTCGCAGGACCTGACCGAGGAACTGGAACGGATCGAGAAATAATCTTTTTTTTGCACTCGTCGATATCTCTCCATGCAGGAGCCATATCGATGGACGAATTCATGAAGGCCGCAATAGAAGAAGCCCGGAAGGGACTTCGCGAGGGCGGGATCCCGATCGGCGCCGTGCTGGTGATCGACGGGAAGATCGCCGGGCAGGGGCACAACCGCAGGGTGCAGCAGGGC
>JAVVFN010000083.1:0-6414 GCA_032250645.1 Methanomicrobiaceae archaeon
CTATTAACTGCATCTCCAGGTACGGTTCTGCAACCCCTTTTTCCCTTCTCATGTGTTCCCGGGCACTTCCAAGAGATCTTTCCTTCCATCACCGTGCTTCCAATATCCAGGTATTGTCCGGGACCCTGACTGAAAATGGATTTAGTTTGTTTTCTTTTTCATGATCGTCAGGATGTTCCTTCCTTCTGTAAACTGATAGCTGACCTCATCTGCCACCTGGCGCATCAGATAGATGCCCAGCCCCCCGGTCCGTCGCTCTGAAAGTTCGGATATGCGATCCGGGTCCGGAACCGAGAGCGGGTCAAACGGCGGGGCCTGGTCCATGATCCGGACCTTCGCGATCTTTTCCGTCACCTGGATCTCGATCTCCACCTCGCCGGACGCACCCTGGTACCCGTGGAGAATGATGTTGGTGATCGCCTCCTCCACCGCGAGCTGGAGATCGAGGATCGCATCGTCTGGAAACGTGCATTCCCGCATCGCCTCCTCCATGACTGCCGAGACCCGCGGAATCTCGTCTATACCTGCCCTGATGACCACCCTCGTGGTGCGTTCGCGCTCAGACATTCCTGACCACCATCAGCGTGATGTCGTCTGACTGGGGCGTGTTCCCGGTGAAGGCGCGCACCTCTTGCAGGATCGCCTCCAGGATCTCTCCCGCCGGACGTGCCCGCCCTCGTGCAATCGTCTCCCTGAGCCGCTCTTCCCCGAACATCTCCTGCAGTGCATTCTCGGCCTCGGTGACCCCGTCGGTGTACAGCACCAGCACGTCGTCCTGCTCGAGGACCACGCTGCCGGAGGTGTATTCGGCTTCCTCGATGGCGCCGATCGCCATGCCGGTGGCAGGGAGTTCAAGGAACGTTCCGTCACTGCCGCGGCAGACTAGCGGCGGGTTGTGGCCTGCATTCACGTAGGTAAGCGAACGGTTCTTGGCATCCAGGATCCCGTAGAAGAGGGTGACAAACATGCCGGTCCTGGAGTCTGCGGCGATGATCGCGTTTGCATCCCTGATCGCATCGGCCGGCTCTTTCCGGTGCCAGATCGCGTTCACCCTGACCACGATCCGGGAGAGGGCCATAAAGAGAGCGGCCGGGATGCCCTTTCCTGAGACGTCGGCGATGAGGATCGCGAGCCGGTCTTTTTGCAGGGGGATCAACTCGAAGGGGATTACGTCAAAGAAATCTCCGCCGACCTCTTTGGCCATGATGCTCTTTGCCGCGATATCGAAATGCTCGATCTGGGGGATCTCATCGGGGAGAAAACTCCGCTGGATCTCGGCGGCTATGGCAAGTTCGGTCTTCTTCCGTTCCACTTCGCGCAGCAGGTCGTCCCGCTCTGCCTGCATCCTCCGCTCATGCTCAAGATTCCTGATGATGAAGGCGAAGATGAACATTCCTCCAGCGTTTGCGAAGATAAAGGGGATCGCATACAATCTGACCACTGCAAGCGCCTCTTCGAAGGGTTGGCAGAGGGCGAGGACGAGGAGGAGGTGCAGCCCCTCCATGAGAACGGCAAAGGAGACGGCGATTGTCATGGAAGGGAATCTCCGCCCGTTGGCGAGCCAGATCAGGCCGCCGAAGAGCCCGGCCAGGACCGTGGAGATTACGCAGGGCACCATGGTAAACCCTCCCAGGCTGGCGCGATGGAGAGCGCCGATCAGACCTGCCCCGATCCCGACCACCGGCCCCCCCAGGAGCCCGGCAACCATCGGCCCCAGGTCGCGGACATGGATGTATGCACCCAGGACCTCAATACCCCCCACCGTGCCGTAGATCGAGAGGGCACCGAAGATCACGATCAGGATGAGCCTGTTCCGTGCGGTAAGATGGCCGTCGAGGACCTCGGCAAAGATCCTGCTCCGGGTCAAAAGGTAGGCGACCACGATGAAGACACTTGCCAGCTGAATGAGGAGAACCAGCAGGGAGACGATCGTGTCGGCCATGTATGCTCGTGTACGAGTTGCGCCGTTTCTCTTAATATCATGTGGTGTTATCCCTCCGGCCTGCGAATACCTGCAGGGTGCAGTGAAACGACATTTTTAACCGCCTGAAGAACAGAAGAAACACGGGGAAGTAGCGTGGAAATTACAACTGCAGCGCAAGGGGATGTCACGGTATTATCCATTGCCGGGAGGATCGATACGGTGTCTGCACCAGAGCTTGAACAGGAGATCAACCGCACTATTGAAGGCGGCAAGAGAAAACTCCTCCTGGATTTTTCCAAAGTGATCTATATCAGCAGTGGCGGCCTCCGCGTGCTCCTTGCCACGGCCAAGAAGCTGAAAGGCCCCGGGGACCGGTACGGGCTCTGCTGCCTCTCCGCGGACGTGCACAAGATCATCCGCCTCGCCGGTTTTACCTCCATATTCTCGATCTATCCAACCGAAGGAGAGGCGCTTGCCGCGTGGTAGCGGCTCCCTGGTCCCGCTGCAGTGGCAGCCGGCACCCGACTGCAAGGATACCCTGATCTACCCTTTTATCCGGAAGGTCGATACCACCTCGTCCAACTCGTTCCTCGTCCGAACCCCGGACGTGATCATCCTCGTCGACCCCGGGGGCCTCCCTGAACAGGCAGCACACACATCATCGCTCATCCAGGCGGTCCAGGAAGAGGAGGCTCTCCCGCTGGTGGTGATCCTGACCCACAGCCACGTCGACCATTACGTGGGGGCACTTTCTGCACCTCACCTCTCCGGCCCCAAGACCGCGGTGGTGGCCGTCCAGGAGAGCGGGGCAGGGGTGGTGGAATCTGCTGACCGCCGGATGACGCAGGCGGCAGTGCTGGGCAGGGAGCTCGCCCCGCTGCGGGTCGACCTGCAACTCCTCGCGAAGGGGAGGGGGACGGCCCGTTATTCGTTTGCAAACGGTGCCACCATCACGGTCGTGCCAGGGACGCCGGAGGGCGGTCTTTCCTGCGAGGAGATCTCCTTTGGAAACGGTCCCCGGATGGTGGCCTACCATACGCCCGGGCACAGCCCGGACAGCTGCTGCTTCCGGATGGGCGGCCTGCTCTTTACCGGGGATATCCTCCTTGCCACCAGCCCGGGTATTGCCGGCATCTCCGGCTGGGACCAGGAGGCGCTGATCCGGTCCCTCGACGGGGTGCGGGCACTTCTCTCAGGAGGCGGGATCGAGGCGGTCTGCCCCGGGCATGGTTATGTACTCTCCACAGAGGACGCCCTCCGCATGGTCGACGCGGTCCAGAGGGACGCCCGCCGCCTCACCGGGATCGCGGAGCTCGGCCCGGGGCGGGCCCGCCAGGCCGCCGCATTTGCCGAGGACTGCATGGAGCAGGTGCACGAGCTCTTCACGGTGATGGCGGGGCGACTCTACTATGTCTCCCATGTGATGGAAGAGCTCGAGGAGCCCGGTATCGCGGGCGGGCTCGATGCACTGGTCCGCGGGGACGTTATCGACGAGGTGCTCGAGGGCTTCGATGCGTTCAACCAGGAGTACCATTCGGGGAAGTATGTCCCCCTGAACCTTGCGCTGAAGGGCGGGCAGGTGGTCGGAAAGCTCCAGCGGTCGTTTGACCAGGAACAGCTTGGGCAGATCATCGATCCCACCATCGTCCGGCGGGCAGAGCGGCTGCTGGGGGACTACATCACCATGCTCCGTGGGTTTGACCTCCCGAGCGAGATCGCGATGCACGACCTCCGGCAGCTTATCGAGGAGTGCATCTCGGGTCATACCGTCCGCTCCAGTTCAGACGATGACGTGCTGGCCTCGGTCGATGACGAAGCGGCGTTCGGGCGAATGCTCCTTGCCCGGATCGGGATGCCCCCGCTCCTGGCCGATACAAAAGTCACCGCAGACCTCGGTGCGGGAGAAATCCCGGCCCTTGTCGACCCTGAGCGGTTCCTCGACCTTCTCACCTATCTCCTCGAGGATCTTGTGGGGGGGGAGGCTTCCGCCATCACCGTCCGTATTGAAAGAGAGGCCGGTGCTGCGGTGCTCTCCCTCCGGGGCGACTCTGTTGCCGGCGGCACAAAGCCCTTCCGGTTCCTCTATTCGCTCTGTGAGCGGGCGGGCGGCACCCTTGACTTTGACGAGACGGAAGGCACGCGGTGCTTCACGATCAGGGTGGCGAGCGTCGTCTAGCGGTCCATCGGTCTCCCTGCGTTCACAATCCTATTATTGATTTTTCACGAAATCGAGGATGACGCATCATCTCGACCTGTCGATCACACTCGATTCCCTACAAAAAAAGAAGAGACGTGATCAGGCCTCACAGGCTTTGTACTTGCCACTGCACACGATGTACTGCTGCCCGTCGCTGCCCTGGACCAATCGGTAATAGGTCTTCTTGTAGTAGAGGCCGGACTCTTCGGGGTCCAGGAATACATACTCCACCCAGCCCGTGCCGTTCTGCAGTGCTCCCGACCTGATCTCGTCACGGAACGCCTTACCGGTTACATCGGTCAGCCCCTCAAAACTGGTCCCCACGGAAGGGGGATTGTCTGCATTGGCAACCGTGACCAGGTCTGTGTCAAAGACGAAGACATAGCGGGCCGGGTTTTCAGGATCGAGGTAGGGGGCCTCTCCGGCATTGATCCTCTGGAAGGTGCCCTGAGCATCCTGCTCGGTCGCCTCTGCCGTCAGGTTGACGAGCGCCATCACCTCGGCATCACTGGTGACCTGCCGGTGGCAGCCGGCCCCGAGGTACCTGTAGAGAATCCGTTCGTATTCACTATAGCCCGGTTCCCTCTCTGTCTTGACCGTATCCAGCGCCTGCTGGAATGACTGCACGGTTGCATCCGGAACGTCGGTGGAGAAGGCGTAATAGAGCGATACATACGGGAAACTGTAGACGACTTCGATGCTCGATGCATCGCCCGTTACCTGCTCTGCGAAATACCGGGCAGAGGCTTCACCGTACGCCCACAGGTCGATCTCCTCTTCCTCCAGCATGGCTGCCAGTGCAGTTGCATTGGGCTCCTGCACAAGCTGGCTTTCGGCCACCCCGAGATCAAGAAGCTGCGGGATGGCCGCGTCACTGGTCTCGACTCCTATGCGGTAGCCCTGCAGGTCACCGGGACCATCGATCACGATCCCGCTCCCCTGCCGTGCAAAGATGGCGGTTCGGGCCGTCATAATGGGCCCGGCCCACTTGAAGGAGGCCTCCCGCGAGGGGATGCGGGCGATGGTAAAGATCATGCTGTTTTTCCTGGTGAGGGCGGTCTCGTATCCCTCTGACCATGGTAACAGCTCCACCTCTTCCCCGGGTACCCTCGCCCCCATTTTTTCCGTGACCAGTTCCAGGAGATCGACCGAGATCCCCTTCAGGGTCCCGTTCTCCACGTAGTTGTAGGGCGGCATCTCGTTGGTGTAGAACGAGAGGCTCTCGATGGTCCCGGTTGCAGGCACGCCTTTGTCAGGCTGTTCGGTCACACACCCGCAGGCAAGGAGGATGACTCCCGCGAGCAGGAGAATGAGAAATAGGGCTGTATCATTTCGTGGTGATGGCATAATCGAAGGGATATCCGGCAAATATGATAAATCCACTGATTTTTCCTTTTTTTATGGAGGAGTGACGATCTGATGTGTCTCCCAGGTAATTATGCACCCTCTTCTGATCAGGACCGCACGGAGTGCGAACCCCTCCAGTTATCATCCGGATTATTGGTCACTCAGGTAGACCCCCGCCCCCAGCCACCAGGCGTCGTCCACCGGAGAAGCGTAGCACAACTTGGGTTCAATGGCCATCTTATGCGCCGGGTTGTGCCAGTGAAGGAAAACAAATCCCCCTCCTTGCCGGGCCATCAGGCACTGGATCCAGTTTGTCCTGACCCCGAAGGCGTCCTGGAGGCCAGAGAGGTTGGTCCCGATCAATTCCGGCTGGAAGGGGAGTGCCAGGGTGATTCCTTCATAATCGTAGGCGTAGATATAGTCGTTTCCGCGGACGAATTTGCCGCTTTGGTTATTGAACTCCCGGATCGCGGCGGTTTTCCCATGCTCGCGGGCATATGCGATCGCTTCCTCGACATAGGATTTCAGGGCTCCTCTCACCCCCGGATCTCTCCCCGACCGGACGAAGGGATCATTCTCGCCCTCCCGGTAGATGCCTGCCCCGATGACCCAGCTGCGGTCCACCATCATGACAAAGCTGATCTTGGGCTCGACGACGCGATCCTCCGGGTCCGGGTAGGAGTATTGGACGAAGCCTCCGCCGGACTTTGCGGCATGAATGATCTCCTGGATGACGAAGATGCCATTTACATCTCTGGCGTTCCACCGGTTCTTCCCAAGGAGATCGGGCTGGAAGGGGAGTGCCAGGGTATTTCCCTCGAGGTCGTAGGCGAAGATATAAAGTTCCCCGTCCACGAACCCGCCATCCCTGTTATTGAATTCGGAGAGTGCGGCCTCCTTTCCCTGCTCCCGTGCATACACGTAGGCTTTTTCGACGAATGCTACC
>JAVVFN010000084.1:0-6399 GCA_032250645.1 Methanomicrobiaceae archaeon
AGTTCACTGCTTCGCCCACGGCAGGTCCCGCACCACTTGAGGTTCAGTTCAATGACACCTCTACCGGCAATCCAACTGCCTGGAACTGGTCATTCGGTGATGGAACCTGGTTCAATACGACCGAAAATGCGTTGAGGAATGTATCACATTCCTACACCTCACCGGGCATCTATACGGTCCAGCTGGGGGTAGCAAATGCCTTCGGAACCGATTCTGTTGTGAGGAGCGATCTCATCACCGTCTCCTCAGCAGATATCAGTGGTTATTGGAACGGAACTCTTTACCAGGATAACACCGGTCAAATCTATTGGTACTCACTTAACCTGGCCCAGAATGGAACGTTAATCCAAGGAATTTCCCGGATAGGGTACAGTTCCTATTATGGTATAATGGAGGTAAGCGGCTCCCTGCAAGATGATATCTATGCATACCAGACGAACAGGATTCTCGAGCAACGTCCACCTCCAGGAGTGGTGTGGTTGCTCATCGATGGGTACCTTACGCTGGAAGGGGAGTCGTCCCACGAGTGGTTGAATGGCACCTGGACATCAGGAGGGAATTATGGAAGGATCTACCTGGAGAAAGTAGATCTTCCGATCGCCAGCTTCACCCTCTCCCCTACATCAGGTGTCGTCCCCCTCACTGTCCAGTTCAATGATACCTCTACCGGCAATCCCACGAGCTGGAACTGGTCCTTCGGGGACGGGACATACTCAACCGAGAAAGATCCGGTCCACGTCTACTCAGAACCGGGGATCTATTCGGTGATGCTCCAAGTTACAAACCCTTATGGGAACGGCACGAAGATCGAACCGGATCTGATCGCGGTTGAGCCTGAAGCGGCAGGTGGAGAGATCGGCTATTATCTCATACGCTCCAATATCGAGGGGGCTTCGGTCTACTTCACAGATATAAGCAATGAGACTTATTACGCCGGAGAGATCGAGAACGGGATTCTCAATGCTACAATTTACCTCACCGCTACCCCGTTGGTCTCCTATTCGGTGGAAAAGGAAGGGTATCTGAGCTATGCTGGATCGATCGAGGTACCCCCTGCTCCCGGAGAGACCATCGACCTTCCCTCCAAGCTTTACTCTGCCTACAGCTGGCTCGACTTCGAGATTCCGGGAGTGTCAATTGTCACAATTGTGGATGGAGAGACCATCCAGTATATCGAGATCGATCCTTCCCGGTTCACAGAGGGATCACTCCTCATTGAAGGGGACGATGTGATCATCAACGACCCGAAGCTCCAGTTCCCGGAGATCATCTACCACCTCTCCGGATTGACCGTGGACCAGAATATCACCGGATACCTCGAAGGGGCGGATTTCACCTCGCCAACCCTGTCAGCGATGCTTTCAGATGGCGAACCTGTCGAGCCGTCCTTTGCCATCAGCTTCGACCTGCTACCGGAAAGCGGGAGTGTTGGAATCGGGATACTGGAAGGGGAGCAGACCGAGGAGGCGGAGTCATTCTTCGGCTTTGCCGACAGCCAGGGCACTCCACTCGCGTCCCTCAAGTACGTGGTAGAAGTGGACAGTGCTTCCTTGGGCGGAGAACTCGGTGGAGTCTATGTCTATTTCCGTGCTGAGAAGGCCTGGGTGGAGGTCTATGGCGCGG
The DNA here is from genome assembly GCA_032250645.1 of Methanomicrobiaceae archaeon. Taxonomy (GTDB): domain Archaea; phylum Halobacteriota; class Methanomicrobia; order Methanomicrobiales; family Methanomicrobiaceae; genus JAVVFN01. The sequence goes on from JAVVFN010000084.1 coordinate 1,624, forward strand.
AGAACGTGCGGATTTACCGTTCCGATAACACAGGATTGATTACTGTACTGGCCACAGAAGGTGTCGAAACGACAGAGACTGCCGTGACCTTCCAGGGTTATTCTCCGGAAGGTCTTTCCATCTTCGCGATCGCGGCAGAACGTTCTATCCCCGTATCTGATGGTGGGGGGGATAGCAGATACAGTCGAAGCTCGAAGGATGAAAGCCCAAAAAACACGGAGGTACAGCCAGAAACTCCACCCGGAGAAGAACCACCGGTCATTGAACCCGAGCTGCTCTCTGATCTTCCATTCCCGCAAGTCCCGCAGCAGATACTCCCGGAGATAGAACCGCTTGCTCCCGCGAGATCCCTCACTCCTGCCGAAGCCCTTATCTCAGAGATCAACCGCATCTCATCCATCACCCCCGGTGACTACTTCACCGGCCTGGCCTCATCTGTAGAGACCGCTGCAAAGTCTAACTACGTCCAAAGCCCCCTCGCACAGGCGCTCCCGAAAGAGGCCTGTCCTGTTGCAGCGGTTGCTACAGGTATAGGGGTGGCCGGGCTGGGGGCAGCACTGACCGGAACTGCGGCATTTTCATTTCAGGGATCGGCTGGCACTGCAGCAGATGCGATGATGGGTCCGAGGGTGCCATCCGCCACCTCCCAGATGGGCCGTGCTCAGCAGGCAGCGAGGACATATATGCAGCGCCTCGCATCCCGGACATGGCGTTCCCCGGGAATATCACGCAAGCTTGATCGTGCATGGGAATTTATCAGAAAATTCCTCGGTTTTGAGACGATCGGGTATCTCGGCATGAAGGAAGTGCAGTGGAGGAAGATACTCCCACGGTCACATGACCCGATATTCCTCGGACTTTCCTACCGTGAGCTCGCATTCGCGGGGATCAGCATCGGCCTTCTTGCCACCGCATTCACCTTTGCAGGCCGGTTGAATGTAACCATCACCACGGTGCTCCTCTTCATCTTCATGGGCGCGATCGCGGTCATCGGTCATGAGCTGGTCACGAACATCATCGCGCGCCAGAACCAGTGCGATTCCGAGTTCCGGATGTGGGGGCTCGGAGCCCTGATCCTGTTTGCAAATGCAGGATTGTTCGGGCTTGCATTCGGAAAACCATCCCGTACTCTGGTTGCAGGGACCCAACATTTATCAGACAGGGATCGAGCCACACTGATGCTTATCGGACCGCTCGTGAACGTGATCTTTGCCCTGATATCGCTCTATCTCATCCCGCTTGGCGGTCTGCTCGGCGCGGCAGGTGCCATCGGATTCCCGATAAATATCATGCTCGGCCTTTATGCACTCATACCGGTACACCCGATGAAGGGTAAAGTGATATTTCAGTGGAGCCGGCTCATCTGGGCGATATTCTTCATTCCCCTTGTGATCCTCTACATCAGCGTATACTATCTTTTTTAATTTTTTTAATAGCCTTACTTGACCGAATCCGAATAACAGTCAGGGTGCATGCAGCTCTGCATGGCAAACTTTCATATTAACGTAGCTGCATGTTCTGGTATACTCCTCCTGGGAGTGGAAGGTGGGTTGATCTTTGCTTGCACACGCTGAAATAGGATGTGGTACATGTTCCTTTTGCGCGGAACGGCCTGAAATCCATTTTGATCTCTGTGAGAGATGTGGGACCTGCGCTACGTTCTGTCATCATCATGTCTTTCATAAAAATAATACGGGCCAGTTTGTTGCGAACCTCGTCCTTTGCGTCGGATGCGGGACATGTGCCAAAGTCTGCCCGGCCGGCGCCATTGAGATGGTGCACATTCATGGGATGTTCACCCACGGCTAGAATATTCACTTTTTTTTAGTTCCCCAATAGTATTAAGAACTTCAGTTGTCTCTACATAATTGTTCAATGGGGTGAAAAATTGCAGAACGTAAGGCGTTACAGGTGCACATATTGCAACTACATTTACTCGCCCCTTGTGGGAGAACCCCGGCGGGGAATCCCGGAAGGTACGGAGTTTGAGGATCTCCCAGACGATTACACCTGCCCGATTTGTGGAGCGATTGGCAAAGGGAAGATTGGTAAGGCCGGATTCGTAGAATGGAAACCAACCAAATATCGTTGTAAAATTTGCGACTATATCTACGATGAGAAGAGGGGTGAGCCCCAGAACGGCATCAAAGCCGGAACGCCTTTTGACGATCTTCCGGACAACTACACCTGCCCTGTCTGCGGGCTCGACCCGAAGATTACCAGCTTTTACGGCAAGGTGTATAAGGGTTATTTCGAGCCCATTCTCTCAGACTAACGTCCTTTTTTAGGGCAGCAGGTACACGGCCACGTACAGCCCGAGCAGTGGGAAGTAGAACAGGGCCCAGACGATTTTGTTCCAGTCATAGACAACCTTCCCCTTCATCGGGAAGATGGGGAAGAGCTGCCACATCGCGAGAAGGAGGTTCACAGAAACGCCGATAGCGCCCGCGGTTGCAAGGATTCCACCGAACTGGATGAGGAGGAGGCTCAGCATCGCGAATACCACATTCATCATCGGGCCGAGGAGCATCAGTGAGGCACGCTCCCTCGGTGTCAGGATATGGGCACTTCCGACCATCGTCCTTGAAGGCTTGCCAAACACCATGCCGAATATCGCGGCATTGATGATGATCATGAAGGTCCCGATCCTCCAGATCTGGAGTTCTGAATCGCAATTGCACTGTTTTGCAAAGATCGCAATCAGATATTCACCGCCAAGGACCGCAACCGCAGCCATGAACAGGAACAGGATCACATCAACCCAGTTCACAATGAGCCTGCCAGCGATCACAAATGCGGAGATATAGACCATCACGCTGAGACTGATCACCAGGAATTCATGGAGAGAGATTCCGCCTTTAAGCGATTCTCTGACCACAAGCATCGCCCGGCGCAGTCGAACGGTCTTGGTCCCCACCACATTCATGAGTTCGAAACCCACCCACTTTCGTACCAGGGTAAGAAGAGCGGTGAGAATCTTATGCCAAAATTTGCTCACCGCGCTCGCTACTGCTCCTCCGGCAAATGAAAGCCCTCCGGTCGTCGTGATACTGGCGTAGGCAGCACCGATTGCAGTGAGGGCGACCCCTGTTACCAATGCTCCGGCCGCACGGGCTTCCGCGGAAAGCACCCCTGCAAGGGGAGAGAAAGATTTACTCGAGATATCTGAGACGTGCGCCGCGTCCTGCATCTGCTGGATGATCCCTTTCTCTGAAGTGAGATAGGTGGCGAAAGTATCGGTGATTTGCTGGAGCGGTGATAACTCCGGCGGAGATTTTGGCACCGGCTGGGGAAGGATTTCCGGTTCTATAACCGGAGGTTCCGGACCTTGCGGCGCGGGGAGTGGTGCCGGTGGTCCTTCGGGAGCCGCAGGTGGAAGCGGGAGACCGCTGGGGGCTTCGCCACCCCCCCCGCCTCCTGAAGGCTGAAAAGGCTGGAGGGAGACAAGGGCGAATATGCCCGATCCTCCGGAATAGTGCGCGCTAAAGAATGTTTGAGAAACTGAGGGAGTATCTTTTGATGTCGGGATTGCCTGGAAATTACCGGATTCATCCTTGACAAGAATGGTGACCTGGTTGCTTCCCTGGCCCGCCACCCATTCGTTTGAAGCAGGGAAGACAAGGTCCACGCCGGTGACCGCGCCGGCTACCTCATCGGCATTGACCTCCACAAGGTATGCGACAGAAGAGATCTTCGTCCCTGTGGCTGTGGTACCAGGGACGAGATCTTCCGGGATGAGGGTGATGATGACCTGCCCGCTCGTCGGTACATCCCCAAGGCTGAGCTCAAAATAGGGTTTGACGGTTCCGACATCCGGTATCTCAAGAGAGAGGGGGCGGGTGACGATATCGATTCCCAGAAGCGGGCCCTGGATGGTGCCTGGCGGCTGCTCCAGCGGGTCGAGATGAAAGGTGATCGTCCTGATCTGGCCGCCATCTGGGGTGATAATGGCATCATTTCCTGACACCTCGACCGTCCCATCCACCTCCTTTGGATCGATGATCACCCACTTGACTCCACTCACCATCACCACTGTGACTCCGTTCAAAGGAAATTCCAGTATAATTGTCGTGATCTCTTTGGGCGGGACCACGCCGGTGACCACGATGACCTGCGAAGACCCGGCATCCCCAATCGCAGGAATTGCGAGCATCGCGACCAGGAAAGAGACGCATATCAGAAGAGAAGGCAGGAGCGTGATATTTCGCCCGTTCTGGGCACTTTCCTGATATGTCATTTGGCGGTATCCTTCATTCGGGGGGTAAGAATGCGGGAGGGTATCCGAATCGGATATTGCGAGGGGGGTAAGAATACGGGAATGTGCTGCTGTGATGCCCCTTCATGGGTATGACGATAGTCTACACTTTCATCATCATTTCCGGACATCTTCCCCCCTCAAGAGCAGAGTCACTGAAACAGGTCTCTGAAACCTATATACAGAGAAAATGTGATTCTTGCTTTTTAAGGTTTGCTATGCAGAAGTGCCTGCCAGAGAGATTGGTCCATGTATTTTTTTTGAGAGAACGCCGTATCAGTGAGATCGATAGTATCGTGAAGGGAAAAACGTGAATTTTCATTGGAAAATTCATACCGCTCCCCACCAACCTGATCCATCGACCGGGAGGGGAGAAGGATGGTATGCGTTGATCCATTGATGTCAGTTGAATGCTGCGACGAGCGTTCGTTATTTGTTCACGGCATCGGATGGACTGCGAAACCCTTATATTCTCATTCTCTAACCGATTTTTATAAGAGGAGCACGTGTAATTCTTTGAA
>JAVVFN010000085.1:0-6339 GCA_032250645.1 Methanomicrobiaceae archaeon
GAATTCCTCGATTACCTCTCCACCACCGAGAAGCTCCTGATCACCACGTGGAACAGTTTTGCATGGTCATACCTCGATGAGGTCAAGAAGATCTCGTCGTTCTTCGCGGTGGTCATCAGGCTGCCGAAGATGGACAGCAAAACGCTCAAGAACCACATCCTCTCCGAGTACGAACAGGAGATCACCTTCATCGACGATACGAAACATGAAAAAGATGAGTTCTTGACCCGCACCTCCCTGACAGTAAAGCTCCCCCTCCTCGAGGAGCCCGTCGAGGTCCCGTGGTTCAAGCTCACACTCCGTTCAAAAAATATGCTGAATAAGAACGGATCAACAGTGGCGCCGGAAGACGTGGTCTTTGACAGGATAAGCAGGATTGCAGAAGGGAATTTCGGCGTGGCCCGGCGTATCTGGGAGAGGACCATCACCGATCATACGGTAAAGATGAGCGCTGTCCCTGCGACGCCCTGTGCAGTCGACCTCGACATCAGCCAGGCATTTCTCGCGACCATCATCCTCTCCATGGAGTCCATCAAGGTGACAGACCTTACGGAGATCGCCGGCCCCGAGATCGATATCGAGCAGACGCTCTACCAGCTCGCAAACCATGGCCTTGTGGAGAGGGACAGGGAGTATTTCCAGGTAAAACCCGAGGCATTAAACTGCGTCATCGATATCCTCAGGAAAAAACGGATGGTGTGGTAAGAGATGGCAGTTGGTCTTGAGAACATCACCAGCATCGAGGATCTCCCGTTCAGAGAGATCGACATCACGACGTTTCTCTATATCATCTACGTCTTTATCGTCGCCTATCTCATTGTCCTCCTCTCGAGTTACCTCTTGAGGAAGCTTGCCGAGAGTGCAGGGATATACCGGATCAGGGTCGCCATGGTGATCCCTGTCATCAAGATCCTTGCCTACTCCAGCGCCATGTACCTCTCATTTGCCGCGATCGTCGAGGCTCCGGATATCTCAATCCTTGCATTCTCAGGGCTATTCGGTGCGGCAATCGGCTTTGGACTGAGGGATGTATTTGCCGATCTGGTCGGGGGCCTGATCATCTCCTTCGAGCGCCCGTACCAGATCGGGGACAAGATCACCTTCGGGGGCTACTACGGGGAGGTGGTGGATATCGGCCTCCGCGCTACCCGGCTGGTCACCCCCGACGACAACATGGTCAGTGTACCAAACTACTTTGTCTTCACGAAATCCTCCGCCAGCGCGAACGCGGGGAAGACGGAGATGATGGTGGTCATCGACCTCTTCATCGATTCCCGCAGCGACGCCGGTCTTGCCATGAGCATCCTCAAGGACGCGGTGATCACCTCAAAATACGTCTACATCTCGAAGGACCGGCCCTACACCATCCTCTTGAACGACTTCCCCTTCTACCGGAGAGTCCGGGCGAAGGCCTACGTCAATGACCTCCGGTCAGAATTCGAATTCAAGAGCGAGGTGACCCGGCACGCGTGGACCGAGTACCACCGGCAGGGGATCATGGCGCCGCAGTTCCATGGCCTCATCCCCGAGGAGGTCGCCATGGGCCCGGAGGAAGAGGCCAAGGAAGAAGAAGAGGAGAATACTGGAAGGCCGTTAATATAATATCATCAACGGTAGGAGGATACCCGATCATGGAGATCATGCATGTGAACGGAAGGGATGTGGGGGAGGTGCTCCTCTACGCACTCAGCACCTGCCAGTGGTGCCGTAAGACAAAAGAACTGCTGGAAGAGTCGGGGGTCGCCTTCGACTACGTATACGTGGACCTCCTGCCCGAGAAAAAGATGGAAGAGGTCTTCGAGGAGATCAGGAAATGCAATCCGCGGCTCGGTTTCCCCACGGTGAGGATCGGAGGGGAGTGTATCGTGGGATACCAGGAAGAGCGGATCAGGGAGGGGATCTCCGCATGAACGGGGTGTCGGATGGTGAAGTCCGGGAATTGTACGAACGCCTGCGGGACGAGGCGGAGTCGAGGGGCTACCATCTAAACCCGGACCTCCCCTTTACGTGTGAACTGGTCCGGGGCCTGATCGTGAACGAGAAGCGCTACGGCTACCCTTCCTGCCCGTGCAGGCTCGCCATGGGGCAGAAGGAGAGGGACCTTGATATCATCTGCCCCTGCGATTACCGCGACCCGGACCTCAATGAGTACGGGGCATGCTACTGCGCCCTTTATGTCACGGGTGACGTGCTGGAAGGGAAGAGGGCGGTGAGCGCCATCCCGGAGCGCCGTCCCCCCCCGGAAGAGAGGATGAAGAAAGGAACGGCGGAGAAGGCACCCCCGCAATCGCTCACCTACCCGGTATACCGGTGCAGGGTCTGCGGTTACCTCTGTGCGCGTGACGAGCCGCCGGAGAGGTGCCCCATCTGCATGGTGGGGAAGGAGCGGTTCGAGCGTTTCATGTAAGTGCCTTCTTAAATACTTCTCCATCCCAATTCCTTTTCATGGAAAGCCAGGTGCGATGGGGGATAGCCTTCATCATTCTCGGCACCTGTATCGCCCCCTTTGGATTTCCCTTCCTCCTCGTTTATGCGGTGCCCCTGATCGGGATCGGGATCGCGCTCATCGTGCTCCGGAGAAGGGAGGGACGCATCGAAGAGGTCAGGGAGGAAGAGAAGAGATGATCATCACCAGCACGCAGGAGGTCCCGGGATACCGGGCAGAGATCCTCGGGCTCGTATTTGGCAACACGGTCCGGGCAAAGCACTTGGGGAAGGACATCAGTGCGCTCCTCAAGAATGTCGTGGGCGGAGAGCTCCAGGAGTACACCGCGATGCTCTCGGATGCGCGGCAGGAAGCGCTGAACAGGATGACGAATGCCGCAAATGAGATCGGCGCCGATGCGGTGGTGAGCGTCAGGTTCACGACCTCGCAGACGATGGCAGGCGCGGCAGAGCTGCTCGCCTACGGGACCGCGGTGAAGCTCTCGCCGGCCTCTTCAAAATAGGGTTCAATCTCGATGATCTCGATCGGAGTCCCCCACCGCTGGAGCGTCGGGCGGTCTCCCCGGATTCGTGCACGGAACTGCACCTCGAGCCCGTGGATCCGGTAATGGTCCTCGAGGTTCAGCGGGATGAACTGGTGCCCTTCCCAGGTCACGATCCCATATATCCCGCCTTCTTGAGGGAGGAACACCACCGTTCCCCTGCCCGAGTAGATCTCCCCTTCACCATTTCCGGTTCCTGAGAGGCATCCGGCCGTGAGCACGCAGATGAGGCAAAAGGCGATCAACAGGCGGTGCATGTACACGACCTTCTCACTGCTTCAGCCGCTCGAGGAACCTGCTGAAGCTCTCGCTGATCTCAGCCTTCCCCTCAACTCCTTCTTCTGGAACAGAGAGCCCTTCCAGTGCGGACATGATCTGCCCGCCCCTCTCAGTTTCCGACGGTGACTCCATCCCGCCCGTTTCAGGAGGACTGGTCTTCACGAACTTCAGTTCGGCCTCGCTGACGGTTTTTGCCTCTGAGATGCGGTACTTCCTGCAGAGACTCTGGTTTGACCACTCGAGGAAGACCAGAAGATCCCGCTTCTCTGAAGTCCAGATATCAGAACTGACCCCTTCGACCAGCGGGACATACTTCATCTCCCGCAGTTTGTTCCGGACTGCCTTTGCATCATAGCAGTGGGATTCGATGCTATATTCAAGCAGTTTCACGGCCTCATCCATAATGCAGAGTTTTTTTCCTGCTTTTAAATAGGTTGCCTTCAGTGAGGGCCTCGCCTCGCCCCTTTCTCTTCCTGCGATCGGGGGCGTCTCCGAATAGATGAAACCGCATCTTTTATCATGATTGACCTGATCCTGCCCCATGAAATCGAAATCAGCAGCATTTTTACGCTCTCCTTCCCCACATGAAAGGTATGAAAAGTGCGTGTCGCCATGCCGTCCTGATCTCCGTTCTCCTGTGCCTTGGAATCTTCACAGCAGCAACGGGGTGCCTCGAGGACGAACCCTCATCTCAGTCCTATTCCACCGGTTACGGACAGCCCGGAGCGATCTCCCTCTGGACGACTCCCGGAGGTGCTTCCATATACCTCAACGGGGAGTACCTGGGTGAAACCGGGTATTACGAGGCATCTCAGATCAGTGTCCCTGCCGGATCATACAAACTCGAGGTCTTCAAGACCGGATACGAAGCCTACCTCGAATACGTGTACGTGGGCGGCGGGGAGACCGTGTACCTGGACGTCTACCTGCAGGAGACGGGCGGATCTGCCCCATATGCTCCTGTAACCCCGGAGCCTGAACCAGTATGGACATGGGAGCCGGAACCGTCCTACCCGGGCCCGACCTACGGGGCGGCCACAAGGCCCGTGTATAATTGAACCATTGAAAAAAAGGCAGTGAAGAGAGATTCGATCGACTGGAACTCGAATCCCTACTCTTCTCCCTGCTCCTTTTTAAGCGAGGAATTGGCATAGGAAAAAGCGAGCCGGAAGAGCTGATCGAGATCTTCGTGCGTGAAGGACTTCCTGTGAAGCGAAAGCCTGTCCAGCTTTGCCATGAGGGCGTCGTGGAACTGGGGATCCCTGATCTGGTTGAGCTCTTCGATAACGCTCTGGACGGGTTCTTCGGTGGTATTCTCCGGTCCACTCATCGTAATGAAAAAGAAGCATCCCATAATTATAAGAATGTCGGTGGATTCCTTCCCTCATCCCGTTTTATGAACTGAACTGACACTTTCCAAACCCGGCGAATTAGGAATGGAACCACGTGCAGCCCTCTCGGGCGGATAGGGTCGAGAGGAGGAAGCCACGGACCGAAAATCCAATCACTGGGCATCGCACCCAACACGAGTCCTCTGTGCGCATTGCGTCCAGCGAAGATGTCATAGGGTGCGGCGAGCGGCCCCCCGGACACGAGGGGCAATGAGGTCAGGGTGACCGCCACCGCTCCTGCAAACCCCCTTCTTTGAAAGAGAAAATCTTTTTATTCTTCTATCCAGCCCTGCTCGACCCAGTACCGGTATTCGTGCCACCACCGGTCCTTGTTTGCGGTTACCAGGTTCTTCATGTGATCCCGGATCCCTGTCACGATCTGCTCCTGCTCCGGATAAGACCGCTTTTCGCGGATTGCAATGGCAAGCTCGGCGCCGAGCCTGCCGGCCTGCGCTTCTGCGGGGAAGAGGGCCTCGAAATCCTGGCCCAGGGCCACACCTTTTCCCCCGATGGCGATTCCCCCCAGCATGTTGAAGACCAGGTTCATGTAGGCGATGACCTCCCCGTCACCGCCGCCGCCGCTGGTGGTGACTGCACAGCCGTATTTCCCGGTAAACATCTGGCAGTGGATAGCATCTGCGCAGCGGTCATAGAAGGTCTTGAGCTGGGCGGTGACGCTCCGTATGTAGACCGGTGAACCGAAGACGATCCCGTCTGCCTCACTCAGGCGTGAAAAGAGCGCGAAGAAGTCATCTTCAAGGATGCAGTCCCCTGTCGCATAGCAGGAGATACATCCCGTGCAGTACTCGATCCGGAGGCTGCAAAGATCGATATATTCCGTTTCTGCCCCTTCGCCCGCGGCGCCATCCAGTACTGCCCGGACGAGCGCGCGTGTCCTGCTTGCCTCTCCCCGCGGACTCGAGTTGACACCTATGATCAGCATATCTACTCACTCCCCCAATCCCATGGAGACGTTCTGATCTCCGCTTTATCCGAACCTCTTTGGATCTGTGGCAACGTCCACGATGAACGGCACCCCGCTTTGCAGAGCCTGCTCCAACGCTCCCCGCAGCTCCCCGGGCTTCTCGACCCGCACGCCCGCTCCGCCGCAGGCCACTGCATATACGGCAAAATCTGGATTGTGGAGATCGGTCGCGAAATTCGGATAGTGCTCCACCATCTGTTCGACCTGGATCATGCCCAGCTGCCCGTTATTGAGCACCACCACCACGACCGGGAGCCGATATTTGACGGCGGTCACAAAGTCTGCCATGGCCATGGCAAACCCCCCGTCCCCGGTGATGCAGATGACCTTTTTATCCGGGTACGCGAGCTGCCCGGCGATGGCGGCGGGGAACCCGTAGCCCATGGTGGCCAGGTACCCCGACATGGTGAACCGCTGCCTCTTCATCCGGAAATTTCTCCCGAACCACCACTGGTTCTCCCCGACATCGACAGTGATGATCGCGTCCTCCGGGACGGTCTCGGAGAGTACCTTCATGATGAAGGGGGGCCTCAGCGGGATCGCCTCGGGATCTGCTTCCCCCTCCCGCTGGGCGTCCCATTCTTCCTTCATCTCCCGTATCAGTTCAGGTACTGCAGGATTGCTCCGCGATGAGACCTCCTCGGTGAGCCGGGGGATGACCAGTCCGGCATTTCCCCACAGCGAGATGGAATCAGAC
>JAVVFN010000086.1:0-6249 GCA_032250645.1 Methanomicrobiaceae archaeon
ACATGGGGCGGAGGGCGTCCCCTGGTGTCCACGGTGGCGATGCTTGCCCGCGAGATGGGGATCGGGGAGCCATGGTATCTCCGGGTGCCGGAGGAGGTGCTCGACCACCAGCCCCACCGGGAGTGGCAGAGAGGTTCGCTCTTCGTCTCGCGTCTTCATGCGCGGGCGCCAAGGGCGTTCAAGGTCGAGATCCCGGGTGGGGTTGAGGATGAGTGGGTGGAGAGGATCTTTGCCGCCTGCGGGGCCTATGCGGACGACGGGAGGGTGCCGGGTTACCCCTTCCCTCTCCTCGAGGCCCACCGTACCTCTGCAATCCGCGAGGACACCGTCGAACGGGTGCGGCAGGACCTCATGAAGGGGATGAACCGGCTGGACCTTGCATGGCGTGACTATCACGAACTCTTTGGAGACTATCATGACGAACTTGATCGATATTGAGGATAAGGATCAATCAAAATTCAGGCTCATCGGGAACAACGTGCTCTCCTACCGCTTCGCGATCCCGCACGACGAGCTTTTGTATATCGGGGACGTGCTCAAGATCACCGATGCAGAGAAGGGACTCGTCTTCTTTGCGAAGGTAAACGACCTCGTCCATGACTCGAATTTTGCCGACCGGAAATGGGACACCCGCCCCCAGGGCCATCACTTCTACAGCCACGGAGAGGACGTCTACCTCCTCGCCGACGCATCCCCCCTCGGCTACGTGGACGCATCGGGGAAATTTTTCAAGCCCAAGACGGTGCCGACCAAGTTCTCCCCGGTCGAAAGGCCCAGCGCCGGGGATTTTGCGTTTCTCCAGCAGGTGATGGGCGAGATCGAGGTGGGCCTGATGAAGACCGGGACGAGCGTGCTTGAGGGGGTCCCGGTCTCCCTCCACTCCGAGATCCTGCCCCAGCACGTGGGCGTCTTTGCCACCACCGGCATGGGGAAGAGCAACTTCATGAAGGTCTTCTGTGCCTCCTGCATGAAGGCGAGGAAGTTCGGGGTCCTGATGGTCGATCCCCACGGCGAGTACGTGGAGGGCATCCCCTCCTCGGGCGGGGCCGTGCTCGGGCTCTGCCATTATACGGGCGGAAAGGACGGGTTTGCGGTCTTCACCACCGGGAGCGAGGAGAGAAGGAAAAAGTACTCGCTCCAGCGGCTCTACCTCGAGTACGATGATTTCCGCCCCTCCGACCTCCATCTCCTCTTCTCCCTCTCCGGTGCGCAGGGAGAGGTCGTGGAGATGCTGGAGACCCTCGAGGACGAGGTACGGCCAGAGGAGATGATCGATTTCTTCCTCGAGACCGATTTTGAGGGCTTTGACCGGAACGAGTATGCTGGCCCCTACCCGCAGATCGCCCGCAAGCTTGCCAATTTCCACCCAGGGACACTCTCGGTGATCAAGCGCCGGATCGATATCCTGGTGCGAAGAAATCCCTTCTTCCGGAGGCGGGGCTCATCGATCCCCGAAGTGATGAAGGCCCTTGGGGAGAACCGGGTGGTGCTCATCGACCTCCCCGGCATGGGGGAGAGGAGCGAGCTCTTCATCCTCTCGGTGCTGGCCCGGACCATCCTCTCCGAGCACAAGCGTGAGCTCGGCGGGTGGGGCTCTGCCGATCCGGGGGAGGCCAGGCGGGTCCTCATCACCATCGAGGAAGCGCAGCGGGTGCTCGGGTCAGGCGGACGGGGCACCGGGATCTTCCGGGAGTGCGCAATGGAGGGCCGAAAGTTCGGGGTCGGGCTCTGCGTCGTCACCCAGCAGCCCCGGAACATCGACCCGCGGGTGCTCGCCCAGATCAATACCTTCGTGGTGATGGGGCTTGCCGACCGGAACGACCGGGCCACGGTGGCAGGGAGCGCCAAGCAGGACCTCTCCGCCATGGACACCGAGATACAGACCCTTGATACCGGGGATGCGATCATCAGCTCGCTCCGCATCCCCTTCCCGGTCTCCACCCGGATCCACCTCTTCGAAGACTACGTGAGAAGGCTGAACGCCGAGGGCGGGCGGTCGATCAAAAAGGGGCTCAAGCGCACCTTCTAGGAAATCTCTTCCCGGAAGACAAGCCAGTAGAGCACCGCCACGAAGAAGAGCCCGCCGACGATGTTCCCGATAGTGACCACGGCGAGGTGGGAGTAGAACGCGTCCCACGAGAGGAGGGAGAACTTTTCCGGGCCGATCACCTCGATGGCACGGTCAGGGGTGATTCTCTTCAGGAGCAGGCCGGCCGGGATGTAGTACATGCTGGCGACACAGTGCTCAAAGCCGGATGAGAAGTAGGCCATGACCGGAAACCAGATCCCGAAGAACTTCCCGACCAGGTCGTCGGCAGAGATACCGAGGAAGATGGCAAGGTTCACCAGCCAGTTGCTCCCGACCGCTTTTAAGAAGAGTGACCATACTGCCGCATCCCCCGCGTAGCTCACCTTCTGGGCCGCGATGCCGAGCGCGGCCCCGCCGAAGATGGTGATCCCCGGGACATTTGCCGCACTCCACGCGGTAAAGGGCCCGTAGGCCATGAGATAGGCGTAGAAGACGGCCCCGGCAAGGTTCCCGAGGTAGACCCAGATCCAGAGGTTGATCACCCGGAACCAGCTGATCCGGCCCCGGAATGCCGCCATAGGGGCCAGCATCGCATCCCCGGTGAAGAGCTCGGCCCCGGTGAGCACGATCGCGATGAACCCCACCGGAAAGACCATGCCTCCCACAAGGGCGCTGACTCCCGGTCCCGCCCATTGGACCACTCCAGTGCTGCATACGGTGGCGAGCGCTGCCCCGATGGCAACATAGGCCCCGGCAAGAAAGCCCCTGATTACGAGGTTCCAGAAGGGTATCCCTGCCTTGTAATGTCCGACATTGCCGCTAGCAACGACGATCTCGGCAGGAGTGTGAAAGCCCATCAATACAGGATTTGACCGGGGATTATTTGAACCCGGCGGTTATGAAGATTTTTCAGACCGGTCGATCTTCCTGATCGAGACGCAGTTGACCACCGCATCCCCTGTCAGGATGTACCGCTTCATGACCGTGCCGAGCACCTCGACGACATCTCCCTTCCGGATCTTCTCCTGCGGGGAGGTGAACATCTTCACCGATACCTCTCCGCTCCGGTCCGCGACCAGGTACTGCGGGCGATTGAGGTACTGGAAGTACACCCGCTCCACCACCCCTTCGAGGCGGACAGGTTTCTGGATCATGCCGAGGTTGATCGCCTTTGCACTCACTTTCTTTGCCTCCTGCTCGTAGACAGGGACGAGTTCTTTGTACTGTTTCTGCGATAGGTAATTGAGTCCCAGCGGGATAAGCAGCAGCAGTAACAACGAGGGGAGTCCCCAGACAAGAATGTCCCAGTCCCCGGTCAGGACGACATAAATGAGAAAAATAAGTGTGAAGGTGAGAACCACGGCCAGCGAGACCGCGGATACCTTCACGTTGACGGTTCCGACCTTCATCCGGTTCCGGTTACTTCAATGCTGCGATTTCCTTGCGGAATGCCACCCAGTAGACCACACCGACGAAGAACAGACCGCCAACAATGTTGCCGATAGTCACGACAATGATGTTGTTGGTCCACATAGTCACCCATGTAAGGCTTGCGAGCCTATCGGCACCTATTGCGGCAATCTGGTCAGCGGAAAGGTACGGGGCAGTCATCAAGCCGGCGGGGATGAAGTACATGTTTGCGACACAGTGCTCAAACCCGGTTGCGACGAAAGCCATGATCGGGAACCAGATCCCGAAGAATTTTCCTATCAGGTCGTCTGCGCAGATACCGAGCAGGACTGCCAGGTTCACGAGCCAGTTGCAGCCGATTGCCTTGAGGAATGCCGACCACATTGCTGCACCGCTCACATAACTCACCTTGCCCACGGCGATGTTGACTGCAGAAAGACCGAATGCGTTGACCGTACCCACACCGGCAGCACTCCACCCGGTGAGCGGGCCGTATGCCATGATGTAGGCATAGACGATCGAACCGATCAGGTTCCCGATGTAGACCCATATCCACAGGTTGATGACCGAGGCCCAGCTGATTTTGTGAATAAACGCCGCCATGGGCGCCAGCATCGCATCACCGGTAAAGAGCTCAGCACCGGTAAGGACGATGATAATAAGCCCAACAGGGAACACGGCACCCAGGATCAACTTTGCCATACCGGCTCCGGCCCATGCAGCCACGCCTGTGAAACAGACGGTCGCGAGGGCACCACCGATTGCGATGTACGCGCCGGCCATAAACCCGCGAAGAAGCATGTTCCACGCAGGGAGGCCGACCTTGTACTTACCGGCATCTCCGGCTTTCGCAACAATTGCTACTGGAGGATGAAACACCATTTCAAATACACCTCTCTTACCTATACCAACAACATTTTAACTCGTATAGGTCAAGTAAATGGTAAATTTGAATGATATTAAAAGTTTTCTACTTGTTTCGTGAATTAACGTGATATTATGGGTTAATTGTCGAATTGCAGGTATGCCAGTTAATGATCTCTTCTTAATATATCGGGAAAAATAAACGATTAATTGCCACGATCGACCGGCAGCATCCCCGCACTAAAAAACGAAAACCGGAAATCTCTTGCCGTGCCGCAAACGCGCAGGAGCACCTTTTAAATGCATCGTGGTTCTGGCCAGCCGGAGGTCAAAAAAGGGTGATTTTTAGGACTGGAAGATATTGAAGATCTGGTCGCTCCCGGTCGCTGCGAGGCGTCCGCGCTCGGTCGGCTCTTCCACGAGGGCGAGCACCGGGAGGTCCATGTTCACACCGGGCTTGAACCCGAACATCTTCTCGAGCTCCACCTGCAGGGCGTGCATGAACAGGGCGTTGGGGATGTCCATGGCACAGAGTTCCTGGCACTGCCCGCAGTTGATGCAGGAGTCGGAGATGTGCGCGAATCGGATCAGGTGGAACATGAAGGGCGGCGGCACCTTCCCCGGCTCCACGAGGTAGGACTTCTTGGTGCTGCACTCCACGCAGTAGCAGATCGGGCACTGCTCGATGCACTGGTAGCACTTGATGCACCGGGAGGTGTCCTCCATGATCTTCTTCAAGCGGTCACTGCCTTCGCCGAGCGAGGTGAAGTCACGATCACGCCACTTGTCGCCGAGCTTCAGCATGGCATTCTCGGTCTTGCCCCTGATCTCGAGTGCTTTTTCCACTGGCGCCTCAGTGGCAAGAACTCCTGCCTTCACCGCACCGGAAACGAGGTTCGCACCCTTCTCGGAGCAGACCTCGACGAAGGTGGCAGATCCTGCCTTCTCGCCGATAACACCCCAGTTGCCGCAGGCAAGGTCCGCCTGCCGCGGGATCTTCATCTTGCAGCGCCGGCAGTTGGCACGGCGGCCATAACCTTCTTCCTCCAGGTCATCGATCTTGATGCCCTTGTGCTGGCCGTCCTCGGTGATCACGATGAACTGGCCCTTGTCGATCTCTTCCTTGACCACGGTGTCAGGGTCGATCTCGAACTTATCTCTGATCATCTTCCGGGCGGTGATGGGGCTTACCGTACCGCCGCAGTTCAGACCGATCATGATGACATTGTCGAGGTTGATCTGCTCACGCTTGGCAAGCTCGTACATCCCCATGACATCGCATCCCTTGAGGGGTACCGCGATGCGCATGTCCTTCGCACCGTTCAGCCACTTCTTGAAGAGCTTGGAGAGCAGGAGCGTCCCGGTGTGGAGCGATCCTGCGGTCTCCAAGACCTCGGCCGGGTCGGTGATCAGGGTGGGGACGGCATCGTAGATATCCTGTCCTCTCTTGATGGCAAAGACCGCGTCCACCATGCCGCTCTCGAGGGCGTACTTCAGGAGCGTGGTAACCGCACCGCCGCACTCGCCCTTCTTGCAGATATCGGCATCGTTGGACCATGCATAGACCATATCGCCTTTTGCTGCCATCTTACTCAGCCTCCTCGATCTTCTCGACCTTGACCGCACATGCCTTGTACTCCGGGATCTTGGCGATCGGGTCAAGCGCATTGTTGGTCAGGATGTTGGCGGCGCACTCTGCGAAGTGGAACGGCATGAACATGGAGCCCTTCTTGATATCGGGGGTCACCTTTGCCGGGACCGTTATCTCTCCGCGCCGGGTGATGGCCTTGATCATCTCCTTGTCCTTGATGCCGAGCTGGGCGGCATCCTCCGGATTGATCTCGATCCAGCCGGTGGGGACCTCTTCATTGAGGTGCTCTGACCGGCGGGTCATGGAACCGGTGTGCCAGTGCCAGATGCACCGTCCGGTGGTCAGGATGAACGGG
>JAVVFN010000087.1:0-6229 GCA_032250645.1 Methanomicrobiaceae archaeon
CGAGCAGGGAGGAAGAGGAGATCTATGAAGCGCTCGGTCTTGCCTTCGTGCCGCCTGAACTGCGGGAGAACCGGGGCGAGATCGAGGCTGCAGAGGATGAAGCCCTTCCTGACCTCATCGGCTACGACGACCTGAAGGGAGATATCCACCTGCATACGAAGTGGAGTGATGGAGCCAACACCCCAAGGGAGGTGGCAGAGGAGGCAAAAGGTCGCGGATATGAATATATCTGCATCAGCGATCACTCTGAGGGGCTCCAGATCGCCCACGGCCTCACCCCGGACGAGATCAGGAAGCAGGGGGAAGAGATCGAAGCAATGAACGGCGAGCTCGACGGCATCACGATCCTCCATGGTATCGAGGCCAATATCGATAAGGACGGCAAACTTGATCTCAAAAAGGAGATTCTCCGCGACCTCGATTTCGTGGTGGCAAGCGTCCATTCGTCCTTCAAGCAGTCCGAGAAGGAGATGACCGAGCGGGTGGTCAACGCCATCCATCACGACCATGTCCACATGATCGGGCACCCCACGGGCCGTATCATCCAGAAGCGGGAACCGTTCCTGATTGACATGGACGCACTCTTTGAAGCGGCCGAATCCTCCCATGTCCTCCTCGAGATCAACGCCTTCCCCACAAGGCTCGATCTTACGGACATCCACTGCCGCAGGGCACGCGATGCCGGTGTCATGATGGGGATCGCGACCGATGCGCATGACCTGGACCACCTCCGGTTTCTCGACCTCGGGGTATCGGTGGCAAGGCGAGGCTGGCTGGAGAGCGGCAATGTGATCAATACGCGGTCCCTGGAAGATCTCCGGTCGTGGCTGGAGGGGTGAAAGGTGGAAGCTCGAGCAGGCCGTCTTGTACCGAACCTTCTCCTTTAGCTCCTGACCGCGCTCTCCTTTTTCCTCCTGATCCTCCACTTGTAGACCTCGTGCGAGGCGAAGAGGAGGAGGGGGAATGGCAGGAGGAGGAGCAGGTAAGGCGCAGGGACCGATGCAGTATTGAAGATGAACTGCACCACCCCGACATTGAGGATGACCCAGATCCATGCGATCTCGAGGAGGATGGCGATGATCAGCAGTCGGTTGGAGAAGAAACCCCGCCCGAAGGCAGATCCCTCCCATGACCTGAGCGTCCAGACATTGAGGAGCTGGCAGCTCACCGCTCCGAGCAGGGTCATGGTCATCGCCTGCCGGTGCAACGTGGAGCCGGTGATAGAGAGGTCCCCGTATACCCACCCGTTCAGGACGAGGAACCCGGTAAACGCGGCCATTGCAGCTGCCCCCTCGATCATCCCGAGGAAGAAGTAGCCGCGCTTGAATACCTCCCAGTCCAGTATCCGCTCGTTCTTTCCCACCGGCGGGCGGTCCATGATCTTCTCATCCGGTGCCTCGCTCCCGAGCGCAAGCCCGGGTAACATGTCCGAACCGAGGTCCACCGAGAGGATCTGGATGACAGAAAGGGGGAGCGGGATCCGCAGGAAGAACTGGAGGATGTAGGGGACGATCTCGGGGATGTTCGAGGAGAGGATATAGGTGACGAACTTCTTGATATTGAAATAGACTGCCCTCCCCTCCTCGATCGCGGCCACGATGGAAGCGAAGTTGTCGTCGAGGAGGATCATATCCGCCGCCTCCTTGGCCACCTCCGTACCCTTGATCCCCATCGAGATCCCGATATCGGCCCGGCGGAGGGCGGGGGCGTCATTCACCCCGTCGCCGGTCATGGCCACCACCTCGCCGTTCTCCTGGAGAAGGGTGGCGATCCGCAGCTTCTGCTCCGAGCGCATCCGTGCAAAGAGCACGTTTTTATGGAGGAGTAGCTCTTTGAGTTCCTCGTCGGAGAGATTTCGCGTCTCGTCGCCGGAGAGGATCATGTCCACGTCGAGCCCTATCCGCTCGGCGATGGCCCCGGCCGTGAGATGGTTATCCCCGGTCAGCATCAGTACGCGGATCCCCGCCCGTCTGCAGGTCGCCACCGCGCTCCTGACCTCTGCCCGCGGCAGGTCCATGATCCCCACCAGACCGAGCATCACGAGATCCTCCTCTCCTCTCCCCTCCCGGTACGCGATCGCGAGCACGCGGTAGGCGTCCCGCTCATATTCCTCGGCTTTTTCGATGAATGCTGCCTTCTCCTCTTCGGTGAAGGGCACCACCTCACCCTTCTCGTTGAGGAAGGAGGTCGCGAGAGGGAGAAGGACTTCCACTGCCCCCTTCGTAAACGTCCATTCCCTCCCTTCATTTTCGTAGATGGTGGACATCATCTTGCGCTCGCTCGTAAACGGGATCTCTTCCACCTCCTCGTATCCCGCCACATCGAGCTCTGCCTTGTTTGCAGCTGCAACGATGGAAAGTTCAGTCGGGTCACCGTGGAGGGATTCCTCCTCGATCCGGGCACGGCAGTTCAACTTCCCTGATTTGAGCAGCAGTTTCAGCCGTTCTATGGAGCTGTCGCGCTCCCCGGAGATCTGGAACCTTCCTCTCTGGAAGTACCCTTCGCCGGTGACCGATACCTCTTCCCCGCTCGCAAGGAAGATCTTCTTGACCGTCATCTCGTTTCTGGTGATGGTCCCGGTCTTGTCGGCGCAGATGATGGTCGCACTCCCCAGCGTCTGTGCCGATTCAAGGTTCTTGATGAGCGCATTGCGGGCGGCCATATGACGGCTTGCAAGAGAGAGCGAGAGCGTGATGGTGGGGAGCATTCCCTCCGGGACATTGGCCACGATGAGGGAGAGCGCGAAGATCGATGCGATGAAGAAGCCCTGGCCCGAGAGGTAACCAAGGGCAAAGAAGATCGCACCCGCGAGGACTGCCGCGATGGTGAGGATCCGGGTGATCCGCGTGATCTCCTGCTGCATGGGGGTAGACCGCTTCTTCACCTCCTCCGTCAGTTCCGCGATCCTCCCAAACTGCGTCTCCTTTCCGGTGGCATAGACCACCCCCTCGCAGTTCCCCCTGACTACCGTGGTCCCTGCAAAGATCACGTTCCTTGAATCAAGTACTTCCCTGCTGGCATCTCCATCCTCGGACCGTTTCACCGGGCGCGACTCTCCGGTCAGGGTGGCATTGTTCACGAGGAGGGAATTTGAATCGATGAGTACCGCATCTGCTCCCACCCGGTCACCCTCCTCCGCGATCAGGACATCCCCGGGGACGAGGGTCTTTGCCTCGACTTCCATCATCTCGCCGCCCCTCAGGACCGTGACCATGGTGGGAACGAGTTTTAAGAGCTCCTCCATGGTCTTGTCGGCCTTGTATTCCTGCCAGAACGCGAACGTGGCATTGAGGACGACCGCCCCGAAGACGGCATATCCCAGTATATCGTAGCCTTCTCCAGGCGTGTACTGGTGCGCGATAAAAGAGAGGACGGCCGCGACCTCGAGGAGCACGGCGAAGAACTGGGTATACTTCGCAAGGTATTCCCTGAGGTAGTTCTTCTTCTTCCGGGTCTCGATCTCGTTTGGCCCGTATTCCTCAAGCCTGCGGCCCGCCTCCTCAAGGCTGAGACCTGACCGGGAGGTTCCCAGCCGGGAGAAGACCTCCTCGACCGGCAGGGTATGGATCTTGGTCACCTGATGCGATTACATGCCCGCAGAATTGATAAAGGTAGTGCGCCAGGAAGAGGCGCGGAAAAATCGTGGATCAGTTCCACTCATGGGATTGCACATCAGGAAAAATGTGTGAATCCGTTCTCCCTGGCCGGCGGGCTGAGGGAAAGGATCCTTCCGATGCGCTGATTGGATCTCGGGAGTTCTGTTCTCAGAACCTACGAAATTCCCTGCGAGGACGCTGTGGACGGGCCTCATCGATTCTGAGAGTCCGCCCTTCGAAAACCGTCTCGTTCAGGGCTTCTTTTGCCGCTTCAGCCTCTTCATTGCTGCCCATCTCGACAAAACCAAAGCCCTTCCGCTCGATCACCCGGACATCCTTCACCTCGCCATAGGCGGAGAAGAGTTCACTGAGCTGATCGGCAGTCACCGAGTATGTGAGATTTCCGACGTATAACTTGCTGGTTTCCATTTATGTTCCCGTGTTATTTCTTTTCCAATCAATATGTAGTTTTGGGCATAACGATGATCTCACGCCCTCTCTTCCGGGACAGATACATTCATTGCAGCTGAGAACCTTTGTTTTACCTCACAGAATATACGGGGAAGAGATATTCAGTGCCAATCCGGATGTGATAAACTGAACGGGAGAAAAAACTATAAAAAGAATGAACCTGCACCGGAGATCGTCCGGGTGCGGCTGCCCAAGAAACGTTCCAATGAAATTTTTGCCCGTGCTGAACTGATGCTCGGGGCCTACCATATCAAAGTCCGCTGTTTTGATGGTATCACCCGCATGGGCAGGATCAGAGGAAAGATCAAAAAACGGCTCTGGATCCGCGAGGGCGATCTTCTCATCGTGATCCCCTGGAGCTTCCAGGATGAAAAATGCGATATCTATTACCGGTACACCCGTCCCCAGGTGGACTGGCTGGCAAAGAACGGCTACCTGGACTCGAGGGTCTGAGGACCTAGAGGCCGAATTCTTTCAGGGTTGTCTGCCCCCCATGGCAGAGGTCTCCAAGGAGGCACCCTTCCTCGATGAAACGCTCGATGGGAAGGTTCAACCGCTCCGCAATACTGGATAGAGCGGACTGGACAGTCTCGAATTCGCGGGGCTTCTGGAGGAGTGCATTTCGCACATTTTCGCGGACATTGAAGACGCCCAGTGGAACATACCCCCGGTGGGCCTCCCGCAGGACAATCGCCCCCGCCTGGATCTCTTCGCGGGAGAGGGCTTCGAGCAGTGCCATCCTGCAGGAGTAATAGCACCCGCCCACCGGGGAGTACGCGGTCTTTCCCCGGTGCCCCTCGTGGTCGGAGAAGACCATCTCCTCCCTCCCGAGGATGTGGAGGAATGCCTCGGTCCATTCATACTGCCACGCGGTAGGGAAGAGAAGGACCGCGTAGTGATTATACAGGCTGTCGTACTCGTAGACCCTCACTGTATCGAGCACCGGATTTGTCCTCACCTTCTTAAGGAGATTATCTCCGATGGTGGAGTCGCAGGCGGTGATCGACCACCGGGTCGGAACGAGACGCCGTGCTCTCCGGACCCCGATGCTTCCAACAGAGAACGCTTTCTGGATGGAGGAGAAGGAGACGCCCCGGTGGTAGAGTTCCATCACCCCTTCCGCCGATCCAAGGTCTGAATCATGGTAGACCTTCTCAAGGTCGGGGTCCCATCGGGGGTTTTCAAGATCAAGGCGCTCCAGGGGGGCACTCGGCCCGAAGGGAAGGTGGTCGTCAGAGAACGTCCTGCCCTGCGGGGCACGGTCAAAGGACACTTCGCTCTCGATGGAGGCGGAGGCAAGGGCGATCTCGCGCAGCTGTTCGGAAAACCGGTTTTCCAGATCATCAACCGCGATGGCCCGCGTGCCCCGCACAAGGCCGAGGCGGTAGCCGATGATCTCCTCCTGGGTGGTTCTCGCAGGAATCCAGGATTCCGGGGTGTCCATGACCCGGGTGTCACCGTGGACGGGGGCGATAAGAGGGCCTGCCAGCACCCGGGGGTAGTTCCACCGCCCCACGAAGACAGAGGGGGGGCTGGATCCCTCGAGCTCCCTCTCAAGGTTCCTGGAAGGAATCCGCAGGCTCGAAGTGATCTTTTCGAGGTACGCACCCTTCCCCATGGCCATATATCCCTCAATCGACCCTTACAGATAAAGCACCTTCTGGCGCGAGGAGAAAGTGGTCGTCTGCGATGGTCTTACTGGCCCTCAATCCTGAGTTTTAAGAGGGCGGCCGCGATATCGAGAGAGGTGTAATCTGCCATCATCATCCTCTCCACGACCTCCACATACGGCTCGATCCCCCCTTCCTCAATGGTCCGGGTGAGAGTCTCCGTGATCTTCCGGATCTTGCTCTCCCTCACGTCGCCCTCCCGTGGATGGGGGATGCGGGCGATGTTGATCCGTGCGTAGCGCTGGATCGCCCTGAGCTTGTAGATCTCTCTTGGACTTACAAAGGTGATGGCGCAACCGGACCTGCCGGCCCGTGCGGTCCTCCCGATCCGGTGGACATAGTACTCCACGTCCTGCGGCACATCATAGTTGATGACAAGATCGATGTTCTCCACGTCAATCCCGCGTGAGGCGACGTCTGTTGCCACGAGCACATCGATCATCCCCTTACGGAACTTTCCCATGATCTGGTTCCGGGTCTCCTGTTTCTTAT
>JAVVFN010000088.1:0-6126 GCA_032250645.1 Methanomicrobiaceae archaeon
CTCGAGGGGGCCGGGCCTTTTCTCTACGAGGTGGTCTACACCCCACACTCGGTTGAGACGACCGCCGAAGATACCCGGTCTGCGTGTCGCGCCTTCCTCGAATACGGCGTCTCTTCCATCGTCTTCTGCGGAGGGGACGGCACGGCACGGGATATCTTCTCCGTGAGCGGAAGAAGCGTTCCGCTCATCGGGGTTCCGGCAGGCGTCAAGATGTACTCTGCAGTTTTTGCCCTCAACCCGGAAGCCGCCGCAGCGCTCATCCACCATCGAGATGCTCCTCCCATGGATGCCGAAGTGGTGGACGTCGACGAGGAAGCATATCGGAAGGGGGAACTGAAGATTAAAATCTTCGGGTATGCACCTGTTCCCGCGTTCAAGGATACGCGTCAGCAGAGCAAGTGGGTCTCGGATGCCGGTTCGGAAGAGGATGCTCGTGCGGCGATCGCGGAGTTCATCACCGAGATCGTGCGGGACGATACGCTATATATCCTCGGCGCCGGTACCACCACGGCGGCGATCGCGGAGCGTCTCGGCGCTGAGAAGACGCTCCTCGGGGTTGACGCCTTCACAGGAGGCAGGATAATTGCCAGAGACTGCGATGAACGCACCCTCCTCTCCCTGCTCTCCGAGTATCCGCGGGCAAAGGTTGTGATCAGTCCGATCGGTGCGCAGGGGTTTGTCCTTGGAAGGGGGAACCAGCAGATCAGCCCGGATGTGATGAGAAGGGTCAGGATCAAAAACCTGATCGTGGTGGCCACGCCGCAGAAACTTGCCCAGACCCCGGTACTCTACGTGGACACCGGGGATGCCGAGCTTGACCGGTCATTTGGCGAGTCGATTGCCGTGATCTCCGGCTACCGGATGGCACAGAGACACCGGCTCCTCCACCGGTGATCCGGGCAAAAGAGTTATTGCCCTCATGTTTCATCCAGTCCCCCACGGAGGACCTCGAAGAAACCCCTCTCTATTCCGTGGAGCTGGGTAATGACCTTGCTTCAGGAAATGATCGCGAGATCTTCTGCTGGCTTCTGGCCAGTATGCTCTTTGGCGCCCGCATTTCCGAGGAGATCGCGAAGCAGACCTACCACGTATTTGAATGACCATGACCTCCTCGACCCTCAACAGATCATCGATGTGGGGATGGAAGGACTGATTCATGCGGGAAGGCGGGGATACTCGTTATGACAGGGTTGCCTCCGGACAGATCATCAGGACCAGGAAAAAACTGATGGAAGTGTACTGCGGGAGCCTAAATCACCTGCACTAGGAGTCGGAAGACTCGCGTAATCTCGAACGGAGGCTTGAAGAGTTCCATGGAATCGGCCCGGTGACGGTGAACATATTCCTGCGGGAACTTCGGCCTTTCCGGGGCAGAGCTGACCCCGAACCACTCCCCCCGGGCGGTGGAGATGGCCGAAAAATGCGATATTGACCTCGATGCATACAATCAGTCTTCCATGAGGTTCTCTCGGGTGAAGCAGGGCTTATCCGGATGCGGAGGGAAAGACTCGAAGAGGAGTGATCAGGAGATGTTCATTCGACCCGTTTTGCGATCGACTCAAAGGCTTCATAGAATGTTTCCGGTCCGGGTTTCATGATACCGACTGGGATATCGACAATCCGTTCGATGAGGGTGGCAAGCACCGGAGCGCAGATGATCCCGAGCGCACCTTCCTTCTCGGCACGGACCGCAGCGATGATGCAGTCCTCCATGGTGTTTGCAGGATAACCCTTCACCTTCAGCGTTTTTTTCCCGCTGGGGATGAGAGACGACTCTACCTCATCCAGCAGGAACTTGGCGGCGATCACTGCGATGAAATTGTGCTCCCGTGCATCCAGCGCATTGACGATCGCTCTCACGGTGGAGAACCGGGGGTCCCGCTCACCTGACGTGATCTTGTAGATGGTTGCTGCAGGGATCTCTGCACGCGCGGCGAGATCCTTGATACTCATGTCCTTGCGGGACAGTTCCTCCTCAAGCGCAGTCTTGAAATCGGTCCTGAATATCTTTAGCGAGAGCATTATTACTTTATTGTATAAATTTGGATATAATTATTTTCTCAATGCGGGTATTTTTACTACTGATATGGTAATGCACCGGACTGCAGAGGCTTCTAAAAATCAGGGTTTTCCTCCAGGAACCGACGTTCCTTCCCCACAATCTCATCGACGGTCTGTTCTGCCAACAGTGCGATGGTCCGGTGTTCCACGAATTTTCCGCAGGAAAATGCACCCTGTTTCTCACCCCTCCTGCAGGCACCATATCTGCCCGTATCTAGGTCGTGGAATACCAGTTCCAGGCCCTCTCTCTTTGCAATCTCTTTTGCTTGCTGCCAGGATTTGGCCATGAGATCTCTCCAGGATAAATAGTCTGGAAATTGCAGGCGAAGTACATATGCATGGATTCATGAAAGAAAATGAGAAAGATGGTAATGGATTGGAGTGAAATTAGGAGTATCTGCTCATGGTATCGGGAGGCCAGGTACGGGAAATTCCATGGATCGTGATCTCGCGGATCACGGGGATCGCGATATTCCTGCTGATCGTCATACTGGTGAACTGGCTTTCTTTCCCGGGCGAGAGTCCTGCAGCTGATATCGCCACTTTTCTGAACCAGAATGTCGGTCTGGTGGTTCTATTCTCGCTGGTGTTCCTTGCCGGGGAGGTGATCTGGGAACTCCCGTTCCCTGTCCGTATTCTGGCTCCCCCGACCAATGCAGTGGGGAGTGTTCTTCTGGTCACCTTCTTCCTGCGTCTGCTCTCCCTCGTGGACAGGATCACGGGCACTGAAATTTTCGGGCACATTTCCGCATATTCCCCCCTGATCCTCCCGCTGGTTTTTTTGGCAGTCCTCATTGCCGGGATTATCGCACTCATTATCGGAAGTGACAGGAAAGGGGAAGGGAAAAGAGAGGATCAAATCGGATAAATATCTCTTTGGATGATCAATCTCCATGAAACGGGACACCAGAGACTACCTCATGGATCATACCGCGGTGATCATCTTCTCGGCCCTGATCATCGTGCTGGTGGCGGGCGCTCCAGCTCTGGGGCTCTCCCTCTCTGACCTCCGTTACGTCATCCTCCTCATCGCGTTTCTGATTCTCGGTCAGATCTTTTCCCGGGCGCTTGCACACGAGCCCGAAAAGACCAAAAGGCGTGTCCAGTACGTGATCCTTGCACTGGTGCTCCTGCTCCTGGGTGCGATAGTCATCTCCACCCTTCTTTCCACAGGGCTGCTGGTGATTGAATGAAGGGAACAGATTCCCTCGTCACTTGACGAGAGAGGCTCCCCATACCGTATGCTCGAACCTCTGGGCCTTTTCCGAGCCTCGTGTGCAGAAGAACTGATATTTCAGTTCGAGGTCCCTGGCCACAGGGCAGGTGGGGCAGATACATTCCTTCTCTTCGCTGATGCACATGAAACTTTTTCCGGTTGCACAGAAGAGCAGCTCATTCGCATTCTTGGCGCAATCATTATATGACGGGCATCCCGGACAGGTGCACCTTGATTTAAGGTCTGCAACCTTGTTCTCCCTCTCCTTCGCCGACATCTTCTTCATTGCTTCCATATTTTGCTGAAATGCATCCATCGTAAAAGCCTCCTCACGCGGATGAATGTTCATACCTGCTTATACTATTAATATATTATGCAGGAAAACAGAGGGAGCCGACAGGTGCCCGTCCGCCGGCCCCCTATCCAGAGAAAGGTGCGATATCGGAACTTGGTATTGGCAGGAACCTTTCGAAAAACAACCCGCACGCGAGAACGTAGGGGTTGCCATGATCCATTGTCTCGTAGCTGACCGAACCTTTCCATCACCTCCTGTGAGTGGGGAGTGGAGGGGGCCTGGAGTGCTCCAATCATGGAGGGATGATTGGCGGCACCAGTTCCCCATTCCAGCCCGCGGATTCGTATTGTGAGGGGGTATGGCCATCCGAAGCAAGAATTGGTGTTTCCGGGGCTTCTCGAGACCTGATAGACAGAGAGGTATACTGTTCAAACATACCGGCCTGCAGAACGGGTGCCCGATCCCGTTCTGCATGAGCGAGCATGCTGGTTCTGACTGCCGTGGTGTTCCGGCATGATGCATTCGTCCCGGTGTTCCCGGTATTCTGGAGGAGTGCCATGTGCCAGACTTCAGTGTTCATACCGCTGCCCCTCACACTGTCCTTGTTGATGATAGTATAAATAGTTTTTGTCAATTGATTATCTCTTGAGTATATCATCAAGGGTTATCAAATAATCACTGATGGACAGGACTCCTTGAATTGAAAAAATAAAATGAGGGTATGGAATTTGGGGAAATTATGCGAGATAATCGTCCGGGCGGGGTATCTGGTCTTTGAGCCCCTTCCTTCGCCTGATGGCCCTCACCACTTCATTGAGCAGGTTCGTGGGCACGATCTCAAACCCGGCAAATTCGGTGCTCCACATCGCCCGCCCTTCGGTCGCAGAACGGACGTCACCAGCAAAGCCGAAGAGCTCTGCCACAGGAGCATTTCCGATGACGGTGATGGTGTCTCCCTCCGAATCCATGTTCTGGACCTGTCCGCGGCGCCCCTGGATCTGTGCAGTGGCAGCGCCCATGTATTCCTGCGGGACCGTGATCTGGAGTCGCTGAATAGGCTCCAATAGGGTGTCCCCGGCCATGAGCATGCCTGCCTTTACCGCAGCCCTGACTGCCGGGATCACCTGTGCCGGGCCACGGTGGATCGCGTCCTCGTGCAGTTTCACGTCCACCAGCCGGATTTTAAGGTTCTGCACCTGTTCATCAGCAAGCGGACCGCCTGCCAGTGCCTCTCTCCATCCCTCGAGGACCAGTTCCATGGTCTCGTTGAGGTACTGGATACCCTTGGTCATGTCGATGAACATATTGGTGTCCTGGATGGCCTTCACGTTCTTCGCCTCATCCTTTTCCATCCCGGCAGCCGTCAGGATGTCCCTCCGCTCGAGTGCGGGCATGTTTATCGAGACCTCTCCCTCGCGGATGAGCCGTGAGATACCCTCTTCGAGCGGCTCAAATTCGAAATAGAACCTGTTATGGCGGTTTGGAGACTTGCCCTCCACCGGTCCGGCCTTTGCGGTCACGGTCTCGCGGTAGACCACAATCGGGGGTGAGGTGACAATCTCAACTCCCTTGTCCCTTTTTATGCGGTGGGTGATGATCTCGAGGTGCAGTTCGCCCATCCCGGAGATGAGGTGTTCTCCGGTCTCCTCGTTGATGGTGACCCGCACAGTGGGATCTTCCTTGGCGACCTGGCGGAGAACGGTGACCAGCTTGGGGAGATCCTTCATGTTCTTCGCCTCCACTGCAACGGTCATGACCGGTTCACTGTAATGCTTGAGTGACTCAAACGGTGTCATCTCCATGAGTGTGGTCACAGTGGAGCCCACCATCGCATCTTTAAGGCCGGTCACTGCGGCAATATTCCCTGCAGGAAGGGCCTCCACCTCGAGACGCTCGGCCCCCATAAAGATCCCGACGTTCGCTGCACGGTTTGGCTTCTTGGCTGTTCCCATGACAAAGAGCTCGGTTCCCCGTTTCAGCGTCCCAGAGAAAAGTCTCCCTGTAGCCACCTCTCCGGCATGGGGATCGAAGGAGATGTCTGTTACCATCAGGCACACGGGACCCCCGGGGTCACAATTGAGCATTGATCTACCCTCGGAAGTCCCCTTGTCCCCGTGCCAGATGATATTCACACGGCGTTTCTGGGCATCGATGGGGTTTGGGAGGTGCTTTACCACCATATCGAGGATGACCTCGTAAAGCGGGCTCTTCTTCGCGAGAGCCTTCATGTCTCCGCTACGGCATTTCTCATAGACCTCCTTGAAAGAGACCTCGCTCTTCTTCATGAAGGGGACAGAGACTGCCCAGTTATAGAGCGCAGATCCGAATGCCACGGTGCCGATGGCGGCATCAAGTTTCCAGCCTGCATTGTACGCCTCCTCGTTCATCCCTTTGACGAGGCGGTTGATCTTGTCGATGACCCTTCCGAGCCTGATCTGCATCTCCATCTCGTCCACTTTGAGCTCATTGATGAGGCGGTCCACCTTGTTGATGAACAGCACCGGCCGGACACCCTCCTTGAGCGCCTGACGGAGCACGGTCTCGGTCTGCGGCA
>JAVVFN010000089.1:0-6123 GCA_032250645.1 Methanomicrobiaceae archaeon
CGGCGATCCTTGGCATCATCGGGAGTATTGTCGGGGGTATCTTAAGCGCGATTGGCGGTTATCTCATAAGCATCGTGGCGATTGCGGCCTTTACGGCAGGCACCACCTTTGGAGAGAGTTTCACGGTGTTCAATGCCACGTCGGTCGCGTTCATCGCGGGGTCAATGATCTTCGGGGTCATGATCAGTATACTCTCGGGGTTCTACCCGGCGTGGAAGGCGTCCCAGCTCACCCCCATCGAGGCGTTGCGGCATGAGTGACCGGGAGAAGAGAGAAGGAAGGGGGAATCTGTTGTTCCGGCTGGCGGCCCGGAACCTGAAACGCCACTGGGTCCGCTCGATTCTTGCGACCACCGGGATCATCATCGGGGTGATCGCAATCGCTTCTCTCGGGATACTCGGCAACTCCATCACCATACTGCTGGGAGGGTTCTGGGCCGACGTGGGCGACGTGATCCTGATCACCCCCCATCTTGCAGTCTCGAGCGGCGACCCGGGTGATCTACGCAATGTATTGCCCTCGACACTCTCTGACCGGGAATTACTCCAGATCGAAAAGGCAGTGGGACAGGAGCACCGCGTCATCCCCATGACCCGTACCAGCGGCAAGATCGCGTTTGGCGATAAGACCGGCTATGCGATGATGTACGTCCTCAGCAGCGAGGATATCCGTTATCTGCTGGACATCGAGGAGGGAACCTATCCCCGGGGTGGGACTTCCTCCCTCATGGTCGGCACGTTCATCGCCGATGAATACGGGATCAGGGCAGGAAACAGGATCCAGCTGGACAATCGGGATACCCGGGTCGTGGGTGTCATCGAGGAACGGGGATGGGGGCTTGACATCAATCCTGATTTCGCTGTCATTGTGACCCGGGAATATTACGCGGACGAGTACGGAGAGGAGTTATTCAACCAGGTGATCGTGAAGGTGCGGGATATCGAAGATATCGACGGGGTGAAGGAAGCCGTTGATACCCAGCTCAACAGGCGCAAGGAAGTCGTTGATATCCTGGATTCACGCCAGTTGCTGGAAATCTTCAATGATACGCTCATCGGGGTCCGGGTGATGCTCGTGGGGATCGGGGCGGTCTCCCTACTTGTGGCGAGCGTGAGCATCCTGAACGTGATGATCATCTCGGTTACCGAGAGGACGGGCGAGATCGGCGTCCTGCGGAGCATCGGAACCCGCCGCCACGATGTGATGAAGATGTTCCTTTACGAGGCGTTCATTCTCGGGGTGATCGGAAGCATGATCGGGGGATTGGCAAGCTCGGTGGTGGGGGTTGCCGTCTCCCGCGTGGTCGCCGGTACGTTCGCTGATCTCTTTGGCACCGAGATGGAGATCAGTTTCGTCGATCCCGTGGTTGGGGGGTACATCGTCTTCGGGATGGTGTTTGGCATCATGGCCAGCATCATCGCCGGGATCTACCCCTCCTGGAAGGCCGCGAACCTGAATCCCATCGAGGCCCTGCGGTACGAGTAAAAAGAGAAAATTATTTTCTACGCACTGCAGCGAGGGCGATAGCCGCGCAGAGTGCCGCGATTTTCAGGGGGAGAGAGAGCGGAGCAGGCGTGGGGGTGGGTGCCGTGGTGGGAGGTGCCGTGGTCGGGAGGGTGGTGAGGGGTGCCGTGGTCGGGGGAGTGGTGGGCGGTGCGGTGGTCGGAGGAGCAGTGGTTGGCGGGGTAGTAGGCGGAGCGGTGGTCGGGGTAGGCGTCGTATCGATGCCCGTCCGGTCACCGGCATAAAAATCGATGATATTGGAGTCTTCCGCGTAATTGGCAAATTCAGAAGGCTTGCTCCAGCGGGCCTGCACCCGGTAGGTGCCGGGATTAAGGTCATCGAGGACTACGGGCCCTGGTTTTCCCGGATCATCGGTATAGACCACCGGATCGCTGATCTCTATCGAAGAGAGATCCCGGCCCCCGAAGGTGGTGGTCTCGGCACCGCCGGGGAGCGTCACCACGATATCGACTGCCGCAGGATAAACCGATCCGACCCGGTACCAGCTCCCCACCTCTGCCGAAGTGATCTCAAACGCGATACTGGTCCCTTCCGGAAGGCTCAGGCCCTCCACGTTCTCGTAGTGGTAGGGATTGGCGAGAGTGACCGCGAGCTCCAGCTCGGGCACCCGTATATACAGGGTCCCTTCCCACACCCCGCTTCCGTTGAGGACCGCATAGGCTCCGAGTTCATCTTCTTCAAGATAGGAGGGGACATCCCATGCATCTGCCTCCGGGACGGCAAGACGGGGGTCCCTCGGCTCTCCGTCCTCGATACGGGCGAGGTAGGTGACCTGCCCGTCCGAGGTGATCATCGAGAGGTCAAGGTCCTCTTCGAACAGGAAGATGGTGTCCCCGTCCTCGATATCCCTGATGGTCGGCCCGCGTGCAGCCGCAGGCACCGAGATGACCAGCAGGAGGATGAGGAGGGCAGCGATATACGTGCGCTGGCTCATAGTCATCACGGGTATCAAGAGAGTAATAAAACTTGTCCCGGAAAAAAGGTTAGAGAATTTTCCTGCCGGCATCGGGGCCGTACCAGCATTCGTAGACCTCGGTGATCTTCATCTCGACAAGGGTCTTTGCGGGGAGTTTTGGATTTCTCTCCAGCATAATCGACTTCATCTGTTGAAATTTTTCACCGGAGGTATGCAGGATCACATTGCCCTTAATCTGGAAGCATGCTTTCGGATCACTCGTATAGACGTACACGGATGCCTTCGGATTTTCCTTGAGATTTGCGATGGTCTTGTGCATGAAGTTGTCCACAATCCATACCGTCTCATCATCGAAAAGCCAGACCTGGGTCATTGGAACGACATTCGGGATGCCGTTCTTCGAGGCAGTGGCCACAGGATATGGTTTTGTTTTACTGAAGGCTTCTTTCATTTCAGGGGATAACGCTACCATTCTTACCAACCCAAATAATTTCAGGGAACTTGTCCCTTTTGGATATCATTAAATTATCTGAATAAAATTCAACGAAATCAATCGCATTCATTTCTTTATGAGGTCCGCTCACTCCGTGGATCACCTCTTTCCGGGTTCGTGACCTTTGTGTGGTCCTAGCCCCTCACGAGCTGCGGAGCGCACTTTTGCAGTCCGGGCAGAGGAAGACCGGCATGGATGTCCTGACCGCCTGCCCGAGGACAGCATGCGGAATCTGGATGGTCTCGCGGATCGCATGCTCCATGCAGAGCCCCATCCCGCAGATCTGGCAGACGGCGACTGCCTCGTGCTCAGCCCCCTCGATATCGCAGATATAACATTTCATGGTATGCCATCAACTCCGGCGGAGGTGCATGGTGCGGAGAGGTATAAATACATTGCTGGCGTTCCGGGCGCAATCTTTTTGTCCTCTGGCGATGGTTGGAACAACTTGAAAAGGAGATGGAGAAACCGTGAGAGTCGTTGATATTGACAGCATGAAAGCTGCCGGTGACGTTGAAGGGCTGCTGGCAGCGCTCTGTGACGATGAGGAGTATATCCGGGCCAAGGCGGCGGAGGCACTCGCAGGATTTACAGACCAGAACGTGGCGGAAGCCCTCGAAAAACTCAAATTCGAGGACCCGAGCACCGATGTGAAGGAGTCGGCGTCCCGGGCCCATGCCATGGTGATGCAGCGGATCGAGGAGAAGAAAGAGAAAATGGTATAGACCCCATTTTCTGCGGTAACTATATGAGGGAACGGACGTGTAAGAAGTGCTTTATACCTGAAGGTATGTCGAAGGGTGAACTGAATGGTGAAGCCAGATCCTGATTATGTGCGGAAAAGAATTGTCTGTTCTGATGTGGAAAGGGCCAGAGAATCGCTCCTGAACCCGAATATCATCGAACAAAAGAAGGAAGAGCGGACGATCGACGAACTTGCAAAACCGCTCATCGAAGTGTGCTTAAAAGACGGCATCGAGACCGTCTGGGACCGGTACGAAAAACAGCAGCCCCACTGCAAGTACTGTGCTGAGGGCCTCTCCTGCAGCCGCTGCGCCATGGGGCCGTGCAGGATCATCCCCGAGCACGGACGGGCGCGGGGGGTCTGCGGGGCGGACGCCGACCTGATCGTGGCAAGGAACCTGCTTGACACCATCGCCACCGGGGCGGCCGCCCACTCGGACCACGGGAGGGAGATTGTCGAGACGCTCCACAAGACCGCGACCGGGGAAGCGCAGGGCTACGAGATCAGCGACCCGGTAAAACTGCGAAAGATTGCCGAAGAGTTCGGGTTTGAGACCGGGAGAATTCCGGATGAAGAACTCGCCCGCAACGTCGCGCTCGCCCTCCTCGAGGAGTACGGGACCACCAAGAACTACGTGCAGTTCTTGCGGCGGGCCCCGGAGCAGACCCAGAAGATCTGGAACGCCTCCGGGATTGCGCCGCGGAGCGTCGACCGCGAGATCGTGGAGGCCATGCACCGCGTCCACATGGGCGTGGGGGCGGACTATGCCAACATCCTGCTCCACGGCCTGCGGACCAGCCTCGGTGACGGGTGGGGCGGATCCATGATGGCCACCGATATCTCGGACGTCCTCTTCAAGACGCCGGAGATCAATGAATCCACCGTGAACCTCGGGGTGGTGAAGAAGGACCACGTGAACATCGCCCTCCACGGGCACAACCCGGTGCTCTCCGAGATGGTGGTCCGCGCCGCATCAGACCCCGAGCTCCTTGACCTTGCGGACAGAAAGGGCGCTGCGGGGATCAACCTCGTGGGGCTCTGCTGCACCGGGAACGAGCTCCTGATGCGCAAGGGGATCCCGCAGGCGGGCAACCACTTCAACCAGGAACTGCTCATTGCCACCGGGGCGCTCGAGGTCATGATCATCGACTACCAGTGCATCTTCCCCTCGCTCCCGCGGACGGCAGGGTGCTACCACACCCACATCGTCTCCACGAACCCGAAGTCAAAGGTCCCCGGCTCCCTCTATTACGCCTTCTACCCGGAGACCGCCATGGACACGGCAAAGGCGATCGTGAAGCTCGCGGTGGAGAACTACGAGAACCGGAACCCGAATAACGTGTACATCCCCGGAAAACCGATGCGGGTGGTGACCGGGTTCTCGGTGGAGGCGATCAGGAGTGCGCTCGGGGACACGTGGAAGCCGCTCGTCGATGCCATCGTGGCGGGCAAGATCAAGGGGGCCGCCGGCGTGGTCGGGTGCAACAACCCCAAGATCAAGCACGACTACGGGCATGTGACCCTCTCGAAGGAACTGATCAAGCGGGACATCCTGGTGGTGGAGACCGGCTGTGCCGCCATCGCGTCCGGAAAGGCCGGGCTCCTCCGCCCGGAGGCCGCCGAGCTGGCAGGGGACGGGCTCCGGGAGGTCTGCGAGTCGCTGGGCATCCCGCCGGTGCTCCACATGGGCTCCTGCGTCGACTGCTCCCGCATCCTCGTGCTCCTCGCAGAGCTGGCAGGGGCGGTCGGGGTAGGGATCCACGAGCTGCCGGTCGCAGGGGCTGCTCCCGAATGGTATTCCCAGAAGGCGGTCTCCATCGGCTGCTACTTCGTGGCGTCAGGAGTCTACACCGTGCTTGGCCCCATGCCCAAGATCACGGGCAGTGCCAGCGTCGTCGAACTGCTCACCAAGGGGCTCTTTGACGTGGTGAACGCCGCCTTTGCCGTCGAGCCGGACCCGAAGAAGGCGGCGGACCTGATGGAGAGGCACATCGAACACAAGCGAAAACAGCTCGGGATCTAGATGGCGACGCCGGCTGCACGACGGCGGGGGATGCTCGAGGCCGCCCAGCTACTCAAGGACAGGACGCGGCAGGAGGAGCGGGGCCTGAAAGTGGTCGTCACCGGCAAGGGGGGTGTCGGCAAGACCACCATCACCGCCCTCCTCGCCCACCTTATCGCAAAAGAGGGGATGCGGGTACTCGCAGTGGACGAGGACCCCCAGCAGAACCTCGCCTTCTCACTCGGCTACCCGGTGGAAATGGCCGCAAGAATCGTCCCGCTCTCGGAGAATATCGAGTATATCGAGGAGAAGACCGGGGCACGGCCCGGGGAGGGCTGGGGGCTCTTCCTCACGTTAAATCCCAATGTCACCGACGTCGTGGAGCGGTTCGGGGTGCATATCAGGGACGGCCTTGACCTCCTCGTGATGGGGAGCGTGGTGCA
>JAVVFN010000008.1:0-16541 GCA_032250645.1 Methanomicrobiaceae archaeon
GTAGATGGTCTCTTCTGCCCGGGGCAGGGGTGTGGCGAGCGCGTCTCCGTCGACGACCCCCCGGGAGGAGAGATTCGCGACTCTGCACACCACCTCGTGGCTCTTCTTCCCAAGGCCGTTTCCCACCACCACTACGTCCGCACGCGTTGCGAGCCGAGAGAGTGTCTCAAAGTGGTCGTCCGTGATGTGGTTTCCTGGCAGGATCTCTGCAATGAGGTCGGGGCAGGGGAGATAGACGGGGGATGCGATCCGGACGATGTCTGCACCTGCCCGGAGTGCCGCAAGTCCCGCCAGATAGGGAGCGCCCTGGTAGGGGCCTCCCCCGATGACGAGTACCTCGCCCCCCGCACCCTTGTGGGCCTCCTTCTCCTTTGCAGGCAGGAGCGAGAGGTCGCCGGGTCCCACGAAGCACTCGGCAACAAGGGGGATACCGATATCGACCACCCGGGACCCCTCGATCTTCGGCCGGTGGAACCCGCAGATAATGTCCGGGACGATGCCCGGGGTCGGGAGGTCCGCAGAGATGACCGGTGCCGGGCTCGCGTTCGCCATCTCCACCCATCCTGCATACGGCTCGCACAGTCTTCCTGACACCCCTGTCCCGAGCATGGCGTCGATGATCACGTCTGCTCTCGAGAAGAGGGCGCTGTGCTCTCCGGTCGCAGGATGGAGGGCTAGCCCACACCCTTCCAGGGCACGGAGCTGGTGTGCGGCCTCCACGCTCCCCGGCTGCCCTGCAGGACAGATGACATCCACGCGGGCATTGCGCTGGAGATGGCGGGCCGCCACCATCCCGTCCCCGCCATTGTTCCCCTTTCCGCAGAGCACCAGGACACGGTCCGGGTAAAACTCCAGTGCTGCCTCCGCGAGGGCGGCCCCGGCACTCTCCATCAGCTGGAGCGGCAAGACGCCCCTATACCGGGCATTGAGGTCCACCGCATGCATCCGTTCCGGCGTGATGAGACCGGTCTCGCAAAATTCCCGGAGATCTTGAGAAACCATTTGATCCTTCTCTCCCTATCTCGAATGAGTAGGTTTCTCATCTCCGACAGGAAAAAGGTGTGTGCGCTTCGGCGGGTTTATCGCTGTTCCCACCCCCAACGTATGGTATCATATGGCGTTTGATGCAGACGTGGAATGCGTGGCTGAACGGATCGCCGAGGCATCGAGCGCCACCATCGTCTCCCACATCGACGCCGACGGCATCACCAGCGAGGCAATCTGCGCACAGGCGCTCTCCCGGGCCGGTATCGCGGTAACATCCATCTTTGTACGCCAGCTCGAGCCCATGGCCATGCGGAATGTCCCCCACGACGAGAGCCTGAAGGTCTTCGTGGACCTTGGGGCGGGCCAGCAGAACCTGCTGGAGGAGGCGGGCTTTTCCGAAAGGGAGGTGGTGATCATCGACCACCACGTCAGCCAGGATGTAAATACCCCTTACCTGCAGGTGAATGGGCTCAACTCGGGGTTTGACAAACTGAGCGCAGCCGGGATCGCCTATTTTGTCTCCCGCAGCCTGGACGATGCCAATACAGACCTTGCGAAACTGGCGGTCATCGGGAATGTCGGGGACATGATGGCTCGCGAGCACTGCCGCCTCATCGGGCCGGCCAGGAAGATCGTGGCAGAGGGGGCAGGCGAGGGGTTCTTTGATGTGCAGTCCCGCGACCTCAACTGCTACGGCATCTCCACCCGGCCACTCCACGTCGCGCTCTCCTACTGCGACGACCCCCACATCCCGGGGATCAGCGGCAATATGAAGAATGCACTCCGGTTCCTGGAACGTCTAAAGATCCCGCTCCGGGAGGGTTCCGGGCGGTGGAGGGTATGGGAGGAGTTCGGGCTCGAGGAGCGCAGGTGCGTGATGAGCGCCCTTGCGCAACAGCTCATCGCCCACGGAGAGCCGATCGACCGCCTCTTCTGCGAGTCCTACCTCTTTCCGGACGAGCCGGAGCGCACACCGCTCCGGAATGCCGCGGAATATGCCACGCTCCTGAACGCGTGCGGGAGATGGGCAAGGCCGGTGATCGGGGGGTCGGTCTGCAGGGGCGACCGGGGTGAGGCATACCGGGAGGCAGAGAAGATGCTCCGCCACCACCGTGGGATCATCAGGGAACTCGTCGAGTATATCCTCGACAGGGGGGTGGAGGAGCACACGCACCTCCAATCCATCCACGTGGGCGAGCGGTTCCCGGACACCATCGTCGGGATTGGGGCAGGGATCGCGCTCTCGAAATTAGACTGGCAGAGGCCGATCATGATCCTCTGTTACCTCCCCGACGACCCAGGGCTCGTCAAGGTCTCGACGCGCACCAACGAGAGGATGGTACAGCGGGGAATCGACCTGCAGGAGGCGCTCATGGTCGCTTCGGAGGAAGTGGGCGGCGCGGGCGGCGGGCACAAGATCGCGGCAGGAGCATTCATCCCGAAAGAGCAGGAAGGGGGTTTTGCAGAACGTGTCAACAGGATACTCAGAGACCAGTGCGCATGAGCGGGTCCGTTCCATCGCCGATTACCAGTTCGGGGCAGGGATCGGGGAAGCCCTCTTCCCGGAAGGGACTGAATTCGGGTTCTCCTCCAGCGGAAGGGTCCGCTATATCCTTCTTGCAGGAGAGCGCCTCGCCACGCTCAGGGCCGGGGACGGGAGGCTGACGTTAGGCCTTCCTGGTGCGGTGAGGCTGCATGCGGCCACCATCCCTCCTTCCCACAGGGTGACGATTGGAGAAGAGGTGGTGCCGTTCGTGGGCGCCGGGAAGAATGCGATGGCAAAGCACGTCATTGCAGCGGACGATGCGATCGGCGCAGGGGACGAGGTGCTGGTGGTCACCCTGTCCGACCGGCTGGTGGCAACGGGGGTCGCGAACCTCTCGGGAAGGGAGATGCTGGCATTTAATTACGGTGTAGCGGTAAAGGTACGGAAAGGAGCAGATCTGCCATGATGCCCGGAATAAACCCCAAAAAGATGAAACAGATGATGAAGCAGCTGGGGATGAAGATGGAGCAGCTGGAGGATGTCAGCGAGGTCGTCATCTCCACTGCGGCCGGGAACTATATCTTCGAACGCCCGGAAGTGGTGGCCACGACCATGCAGGGAGTCACCAGCTACCAGATCACCGGCGAGCCCCGTTTTGAGCCGGCCGAGGTCGAGATCCCGCAGGGGGACGTCATGCTGGTCGCAGAACAGACCGGCGTTTCTGAAGACGCCGCAAAGAATGCCCTGAAAAAGACAAATGGCGATATTGCCGAGGCGATTCTTCTCCTGACCGGATCATGATCGAGGAGCAGGACCGGATTATCCTCAGGGGGGCCGGGAGGGAGTACTTCGTCCGGGCAGGGCCCGGCACGCTCTCCACCGACAGGGGGATGATCGACCTTGGATCGCCGGTTGGGAAACGGCCGGGTGAGGAGGTCCATTCCCATCTCGGGGTGGCCTTCACCATCCGGGTCCCGCGGCCGATCGACTTTTTCCAGCATGCCCGCCGGTCCGGCGCCCCCATGCTCCCCAAGGACATCGGCATGGTGATCGCGTCCACCGGGATGAACCGAAAGGACGCCGTGCTGGACGCCGGTACCGGTTCCGGCATCGCGGCGATCTTCTTTGGGAGCGTTGCCGGTTCTGTGGAGACTTTCGAG
This sequence comes from Methanomicrobiaceae archaeon, assembly GCA_032250645.1. Lineage (GTDB taxonomy): Archaea > Halobacteriota > Methanomicrobia > Methanomicrobiales > Methanomicrobiaceae > JAVVFN01. The sequence goes on from JAVVFN010000008.1 coordinate 3,634, forward strand.
ATCAGGGAGGAGTTTGCCGCAATTGCGGAGAAGAATATCAGGGATGCAAAACTGGAGAACGTCCAGGTGGTGCACGGAGATATGCAGGAGGCGAAAGGACCCTTTGACGTGGTGCACCTCGATTTGCATATCAGTCCCGGACATGTCCAAAAAGCGCACGAGATCCTCGAGAAGGGGGGATTTTTGGCCACCTACACCCCGTTCCTCGAGCAGACGTTCGTGGTGATCGATACCGCACGCGACCTCTTTGGCGGGGTGGAGTGCCATGAACTGGTCGACCGGGCCCTCTCCCGGACCGACCGGGGCACCCGGCCGTCGACACGGATCTGCCATTCAGGGTACATCACCGTCGCCCGCAAGGACTGAAAATTCCCTGGAAATACCGGGCCTGCGAAGAGCAATGTATAAATACCCCCATCTCCCTAGTTTTTTATCAGGTATTCGAGATATGACGAAGCTGCACGGAACCGTTGGTCGCATCTCCCGGAGCCAGTGCGCATTTTTCTTTTTCTTTAGATAGGGAGCCAGAACAACTGCTGGACTCCCCTGCAACGTGATATCCATAGAATACCCTGAGGTGTTTGAAATGCTCGGTATTACAGATCCCCAGATCTGGATCGCATATCTGCTCGCGCTCGGATTCGCGCTGGCCTGCGTAGTGTACGGTGTCCTGAACTGGAACATTGGATTGGAGGAGGACTGATACAGTGGCGGTCGACACCCTCACCTTCGCCATCATCACCCTCGCCTACCTGGGGGTGGTGATCCTGCTCGGGTATTTGGGCTACCGCAAGACCAGGGAACACGAGGACTACCTGGTTGCCGGCCGGAAGATCCATCCGGTGGTGCTCGCGCTCTCTTACGGGGCCACCTTCATCTCCACCTCGGCCATCGTCGGTTTCGGCGGGGCGGCCGCCCAGCTGGGTATGGGTCTGATCTGGCTGACGGTCTTCAATATCGGGGTGGGAATCCTCATCGCCTTCGTGATATTCGGCAGGAAGACCCGGCAGATCGGAAACCGGTTAAAAGCGGTGACCTTTCCCGACCTCCTCGGGAAACGCTACCAGTCTTCCTTTATTCAGGGGGCAAGCGGCCTTGTGATCCTGGGGGGAATGCCACTCTACACAGCCGCGATCCTCATCGGCGGTGCACGGTTCATCGAGACCACCCTGAATATTCCCTATGATATGGCCCTTGTGGGCTTCGCCGCGATCGTCGCGGCCTACGTGGTGCTGGGAGGCCTCATCGCGGTGATGTATACCGATGCGCTCCAGGGCTCCATCATGCTCGTGGGGATGACGCTCCTCCTTGTACTCACCTATGTCATGCTTGGGGGAGTGATGGAAGCGCACCAGGCTCTCGGAAGCCTCTCGGGCCTCGTCTCAGAGGGCCTTGCCGCTGCAGGACATACAGGATGGACGTCGATGCCGGTGCTGGGCTCATCCATCTGGCTCACCCTGGTCACCACGCTGGTGCTGGGCGTGGGCATCGGCGTGCTGGCACAGCCGCAGCTCGTCGTCCGGTTCATGACCGTAAAGGACACCCGGTCGATCAACCGTGCGGTGGCGGTGGGGGGACCGTTCATCCTGATGATGACCGGGGTCGCCTTCACCGTGGGGGCGCTCACCAATGTCTACTTCTACCAGACGATGGGGGTGACGGCACTCGATGCTGCCGGGGGGAACGTCGACTCGATCATCCCGATGTTCATCAATTCCGCGATGCCGGACATCTTCGTGATCGTCTTCATGCTCGCCCTGCTGGCCGCCGCGATGTCGACCCTGAGCTCGCTCTTCCACACCATGGGCAGTGCGCTCGGGCACGACCTCTGGACGGCAAGGAAGAACCTCCTCCCCTCGCTCCGGGCCAACCAGATCGGGTGTCTCTTCATGATTGTGGTGAGCGTCATCGTCGCCTACATGCTCCCGGGGAGTATCATCGCACGGGCCACCGCGATGTTCATGGGCCTCTGCGCCTCTGCATTCCTCCCTGCATATGCCCACGCCCTGTACAGCGAGACACCTTCGCGCCGTGCAGCAGTGGCAAGCCTGGTCCTCGGTGCAGCGACCTGGTTTTTGTGGACGGCATTCGTGCATGTCAAGGAGTCGGCAATGCTGGGCCTCTCACGCCTGCTCTTCGGCGCCGATGCAGTCCTGCCGATGCCGTGGCAGGTGGTCGACCCTCTCATCATCGCCCTGCCGGTCTCCATCATCGCCCTCGGGGGAGTCCTGATCTACGAACGGGCCGAGGCCCGGAAGGCAGCCCAGCATACCGGGACTGCCTAAGCACCCTTTTTCCAACCGAATAGGTAAATGCTATTAGGCGCCGTGCCGATCACTGATCATGCACGGACCAGCATCCATGCCACATGGATGTCGACCTTTTCTCGAAATGCATTTCATTCTGCCGGGCGGGGGAGACCATGTACCATATCATATCCATCAAGGACTTTGAACGGGAGGATATCGATCGGATCCTGGACAGCGCAGGAAGGATCGAGTCACGGGCAGGAGTGGAGAAGAAACTTGAAGGGAAGATCGTTGCCCTGCTCTTCTTTGAACCGAGCACTCGCACGCGGATGTCCTTTACCGCCGCACTCGCGAGAATGGGAGGGAGCTCCATCTGCGTCGACAGTGTCGAGGGGAGCTCGATCATCAAAGGGGAGACGCTCGCCGATACCATCCGGGTGGTGAGCGGGTATGTGGACGCGATCGTGCTCCGGCACCCGAAAGAGGGTGCGGCGAGGCTTGCGAGCGAGTTTGCAAGCGTCCCTGTAATCAACGCAGGGGACGGCGCAGGCCAGCACCCGTCACAGACCCTCCTTGACCTCTTCACCATCCGGCAGTCGATGCCCCTCGACCGGATCAATGTGGGCCTCCTCGGTGACCTCCGGTACGGGCGTACCGCCCATTCCCTCGCCTACGCGCTCTCCTACTACAACGTCCAGCTCTTTACGATCGCGCCGAACGGCCTCGAGCTCCCCGAGAACATCATGATGGGGCTCTCCCACCGGGGGATGGAGGTGACCGAGTGCGCCGAGCTCGGCGAGTTCGTGGACGAGCTCGATGTCCTGTACGTGACACGCCTCCAGCGGGAGCGGTTCCCGGACTCTGCCACCTACTTCAATGTCGCGCAAAGCTACCGCATCACCCCCGAGATCCTCGCCAATGTCCGGGAAAACCTCATCATCCTCCACCCGCTTCCCCGCGCCGGCGAGATCGACCCGGCAGTGGACAGCCTCCCCTATGCCCGGTACTTTGAGCAGGCCCGGAACGGCATCCCCGTGCGCATGGCCATGCTGGAGGAGGTGATGACCGGATGAATAAGGCAGACCCCAAGCATGGCCTCCTCGTCAGCCCCATCAGGAACGGCACGGTTATCGACCACATCAGGCAGGGCGAGGCGCTCAACGTGCTCAAGATCCTGGGGATCACCGGCTCCACGCAGATGTGTCTCTCCATCGCCACCAATGTCTCCTCAGGGAGGGTGGGAAAGAAGGACATCGTGAAGATCGAGAACCGCGAACTTGCCAAGAACGAGGTGGACCGGATCGCGCTCATCGCCCCCCGTGCGACGATCAATATCATCAGGGACTACCAGGTGGTGGAGAAGAAGGGGGTGGAGATCCCGTCTCTTTTGATCGGGGTGGTGCGGTGCACAAACCCGGGCTGCATCTCCAACACAAACGAACCCATCGAGAGCAAGTTTGAGGTCCTCCCTGAGGGGCTCCACTGCCTGTACTGCGACAACCTGATCAGGAAGGATCTCGCCAGCCACATTATCTGATCATCAACCGGCCTTGCCGGTCGATCTCACCGCGGTAGATGCGGGTGCTCGAGATCCACCTCCCATCCTCGGCCAGCACACAGCTGATCTGGTGAATATCCACCTTCTTCTTCCCGCGTGCGCCCCGCAACCCGTTGATCTCGAGCGCCACCGGCATCGTCTCCTCGCTCACCACCAGTGCATCGAAGTCCGCATCAAGGGTGGGGCCAAAGGGGTCGCTGAGCGGTTCGATGGTCCAGTCTGCCGGGTAGCCGCAGCTCCTGATGTACTCCTCCAGTTCTGCCTTCCGCCCGGTATAAGGCCGGACAGGATGGCCTTTCCTGCTCGCAAAGGCATCGGTGGTGAGGCCGATGTACACGCTACCCCTCTTCCCCGCGATCTCAAAGGACCTCGAGATGAGCTTCTTATGGCCGTCGTGGAGCGGGTCAAACGTGCCTCCCACCATAACTTTCATGGATAAGGGAGTTTTACGTGTATAGTAATATGCATAGTGGTGGATCTGCCCTATTTCGCGCGGAGAACGCGACCCTTCTCGGCGACGTGAGCGTGGAGGAGGACGTGAGCATCTGGTTTGGTGCGGTAATACGGGCAGACAAGGACCGGATATCGATCGGGAGGGGCTCCAATATCCAGGACAATGCGGTGGTGCATACCAGCAGCGGGTTCCCGGTGGATATCGGTGAATTCGTCTCGGTCGGCCATGGCGCCATTCTCCACGGCTGCCGGATCGCCGGACGTGTGCTCGTCGGTATGGGAGCGATCATCATGAACGGGGCCAGCGTGGGGGAGGACTCCATCATCGGTGCCGGAGCAGTCGTACCCGAGCAGGCGGTCATCCCCTCCCGCTCCGTGGTCCTCGGGGTCCCCGGACGGGTGGTGAAGGAGACCACGCCCGAGCAGGCCGCCCATATCGTGAATAACGCGAAAAACTATATCGAACTGGCGAGGAGTTACCGGCATTGAAGGAGGTTGCGGTGATCGGTGCCGGGGTGGCAGGGATCCAGGCCGCCCTTGATATCGCAGATCACGGGATCAGGGTCCACCTCATCGAGAGGGAGCCGACCATTGGGGGGCACATGGCACAGCTTGACAAGACATTCCCCACCAACGACTGCTCGATGTGCATCCTCAGTCCGAAGATGGTGGAGGTCCAGCGCCATTCCCTCATCACGATCCATACGCTCTCCGAGGTGGACCGGATTGAAGGGAAGGTCGGAGATTTCACTGTGCACGTGGTCCGCCACCCGAGGAACGTCGACGAGGAGCTCTGCAACGGCTGCGGCGACTGCATCGAGGTATGCCCGGTGGAGGTCTACAACCGCTTCGATGCCGGAGTCGGGGTCAGGAAGGCGATCTACAAGCCCCACCCCCAGATCGTGCCCGACGTGGTGGTCAAGGACAACGAACACTGTATCGAATGCGGCCTCTGCTACGAGATCTGCGACCTGGACGCGGTCATAGAGAAGGAGGAGGAACGCCACTTCACCCTCCACGTGGCCAGCATCATCATCGCCACCGGCTACCGGGTCTTTGATGCCTGCGCCAAACCCCAGATGGGGTATCTTCGGATCCCGGATGTCGTCACCAGCCTCGAATTTGAGCGGATGATCAATGCGAGCGGCCCCACCGGCGGCGAGATCCGTCGCCTGAGCAACGGGCTGCCCCCACAAGAGGTCGTCTTCATCCAGTGCGTGGGGTCGCGGGACATGCAGCTCGACCGCCCCTACTGCTCCTGTGTCTGCTGCATGTACGCGGTCAAGAACGCCATCCTCCTCAAGGAGAAGCACCCAAAGATCGATGTAATCATCGCGTACATGGACATCCGCGCCTACGGGAAGGGCTACGAGGAGTATTACCAGAGGGCCGAGGAACTGGGGGTCCGGTTCATCCGGGGGATTCCGGCGGAGGTGCAGGAGACCGCCGACGGCATGGAGCTGCAGCTCGAGAACACCGATACCGGCGAGGTCTTCCTCCTCCACCCGGATCTTGTGGTGCTCTCGGTGGGGCTCGAACCTGCCGCGGGAGCCGGGGAGCTCGCCGGGCGTCTCGGCATCCCTGTCGGGGATTCCGGTTTTTTTAAATCCGCGGATGATAAGATGGACACGGTGGCTACCATCGTGCCCGGCATTTATATTGCGGGAACGGCAGTGGCGCCAAAAGATATCCCTGACAGCGTGACGCAGGGGGAGGCCGCAGCGATGCGGGCATTTATCGACGTGCTGCGTGCGGAGGACTAGGATGGAGCAGCGGACCCTCTGGTGGGACGCGGAGGGGCCGTCCATCTGCTACATAAACCAGGCGCTCCTCCCCAGCCGCGTGAAGATAGCGCGCTGCAAAACGGTCGAGCGGCCCGAGGCGGCCATCCGCGACCTCGAGATACGGGGTGCTCCCGCCCTTGGCGTGGCTGGCGGGTACGGGATGGCGCTTGCCGCCGCCCTCACCGCTGAAAGATCCCTCGATGCCTTCTTCGCCGAGATGGATGCCTGCGCAGAGGGGCTCATCGCCACCCGCCCGACCGCCGTAAACCTTGCATGGGGCGTCGGAAGGGTGCGGGACCGAATGGACGAGGCCGGCTCCATCGGGGAAGCGCAGGAGATCGCGGGGATTGAGGCCTCATTGATCGCAGAGGAGGACGTGGTCCTCTGCCACGCGATCGGGAAGCATGGCGCCACCCTCCTGCCTGAGCAGGGCACGGTGCTCACGCACTGCAATGCAGGGAGCCTCGCCTGCGTGGAATGGGGGACGGCACTCGGGGTCATCCGCTCTGCCATACAGATGGGCAAGGAGATCCGGGTCATCGCCACCGAGACGAGGCCGCTCTTCCAGGGCTCCCGCCTCACTGCGTGGGAGCTTGCCAGGGACGGGATCGAGGTGACCGTGGTCACGGACTCAACCGCGGCATTCCTGATGCGGAGCGGGGAGATCGACGCAGTCGTGGTGGGGGCAGACCGCATCTGCCAGGATGCGGTCTTCAACAAGGTGGGCACCTACATGCACGCGGTCTGTGCACGCCACCACCAGATCCCCTTCTATGTCGCCGCACCGTACTCCACCTTCGACCGGTGCTCCAGAGAGGAGGATATCACCATCGAGGAGCGGGGCCGGGAGGAGCTCGCGGTCTGCGGGTCCAGAAGGCTTCTTTCCGACGGCGTGCCTGTGAAGAACCCTGCGTTTGATGCAACCCCCCTCTCCCTTGTCTCCGCGATCATCACCGAATCGGGAGTGATCACTCCGCCCTATACGCGAGACCCTTTTTTGGGAGGATGAAGAGGGTTTTAACGATCCATCGCCAAAGCTCTCAAGCACAGATGTTCATCGATTCGCAGGTGTGGACCTATTTTATGATCCTGGTAGGGGAGATCACGTTCTTCCTCATCCTCGGGATGGTCCTCTCCGCCGCTCTGCTCGCCATCGTGGTGGTCTATTCCATTGAAAGGGGGCAGTTCTACTTTCCGAGGCTCCTTAAATCAGGTCTTGTCCTGATGGAGGGGCTGATCAAGGCGATCTGCAAGCTCTTCCGCCTCGACGACAAGGAGCTCACCACCTTCTTCATAAAACTCCACAACACCATGAACATGCGGGCCTTTACCGCCGTCCCCGTGGACAGGAGGTCCGTATTTCTTCCCCAGTGTCTCAGGTCGGCACGCTGCCCGGCTCACCTCTCGCCAGAGGGGCTCAAGTGCAAGAGGTGCGGATTATGCCAGGTTGGCGAGACCATCGACACCCTGGAGGGGATGGGATACGGGGTCTATATCGTGCCCGGCTCCTCGTTCATCAAACGGCTCATCAAGAAGGACCATCCCGAGGCCATCATCGGGGTCGGATGCCTCATGGAGGTAAAAGAGGGGATTGAGATGGCCGACCGCATGGGCCTTTTAGCGATGGGCGTGGTGACCCTGAAGGACGGGTGCGTGGAGACGGTCGTCAACTGGAACGATGTCTTCGACATCGCCTCACTGGGAACGACCAGACCCCTAGTAGCCGAAAATTTTGAGGTTGCGGCCGTTTAGCTGCCCGCTCTTGATCTTGCCGTACACGAAGATGGTCTCGTCACTGTGGACGTCGCCCACCTTCACGTCAGGACGGAGGATCACATCTCCCCCCGCCCGGATAGAGCGGACCCGGACTCCGTCACAGATCGTCACGCTCTCCAGCGCTTCCACCGAGCCCTTGATGCGTGCCCCCTTTCCGATCACCGCGCTGGTACAGAATACCGCATCACCCACGGTGGAGTACGGACCAAGTTCGAGCGAGCCGAATACCTCCAGTCTCCCCCAGATATGCGTCTCCGCGGGTGCGATGAAATTCCCGTCTATCTTCACGTTCCCATCGAAATACGCACCTCTGGGTGCGATGTAGGTATCCCCCCTGCGGTAGACCTTCATCGTCTCACTTTCGTGTGCACAACAATATTAGGGTTTTTAATTTGTTTTATGGGAGTTTTCATTCGGCGAGGATCGCAAAAGCAAGGAAGACGAAGACTGCGACGAACATCCCTGCCTTGAGAAACAGGGTCGCCTTCGAGGAGCGTATGCAATCTGCGTCAGCGCACCGGAGCCCGAGGATCCCGCCGGCAAGGATCAGGATATCGGCCGGCGCAATTGCACCGAGGTAGAGCGCGCCGTACCAGGGGAAGAGGGGGAGCGCACTCAATAAGATGGCCCCGCAGGCAAAGAGAAGCGCGAGCAATGCCGAGTGACGCACACCGAGGACCATGGGGAGGGTCCGGGCGCCCCCACTCGCATCGCCGGAGATGTCCTCGGCGTCTTTGAGGATCTCCCGCGAGAGCGTGGCCAGGAAGGTGATGGCAGCCACCGGGAGGTTCGCGATCACTCCGGAGGTCCCTGCTGCCGCACCGCCGAAGAGGAAGATGCTCGCCGCAAGGTAGGCCACCGATCCGTTTCCGACGAGAGGGAGACCTTTGAGCCTGGCCGCGTAGAGCACGAGCAGCACCGAGTTGAAAGCCGCGATCGCCAGAAGAAGGATATTACCGGTGAGAAACGCGATGAGGTTTCCGATCACAAAGAGGGTGCAGGAGAACGCGAGGGCGGCAGAAGGAGCGACCGTGCCGCTGGGAATCGGACGGAGGGGCCTGTTGACCCTGTCGATCTCCCGGTCGAAATAGTCGTTGATCCCGTTTCCGGCCGCGGTGATAAGAAAGACGACCGGGACAAGGACCAGGGCCCGGGGTGCCAGCGTCCCTTCGGCGATCAGGTACCCGAGGAGTACGGCAACGGCCGCGACCACGGAATTCACCGGGCGGATGAGCCTGACAAAACCCCATGACCCCATCTTGGGGAGCTATTGGGAGGATCAGGCTATAAATTCACTTGTTTCGATTAAAATTGCGTTTCACGGGCTTGGCGGGATTTGAACCCGCGACCATCAGCTTAGGAGGCTGACGCCCTATCCTGACTAGGCCACAAGCCCACGTTTGTGCTCACTATTTCAGCAGGAGAAGGTATAAGGATAACGAACGTCCACATCATGGGTGAATGGACCTTATTGAGGTAAAAGAAGGCCAGACTGCGTTTTTTGTCCCGGTCCAGGACGAGTCGCACCCGTTCCCCCCGAAGAGCACCCCCATCTTCTACAATCCCCGGATGGAGCTCTCCAGAGACGCGACGGTGCTCCTCACAATACTGCTGCAGCCCCGGCATTACCTCGATGCGATGGGTGCGACGGGGGTCCGCGGCCTCCGCATCGCCAACGAGTGCGGCATCCCGGTGACCATCAATGACCGGAGCAGGGAGGCCGCCGTACTTATTGAGAAGAACCGGGCGCATGCCGATCTCCCGGTGGAGGTGACATGCGAGGACGTGAATGTCCTCCTGAGTGCCCGGAGATTTGATGCCGTGGACATCGATCCCTTCGGGTCCCCAGCATTCTTTCTCGATGCCGCAGCCCGTTCTGCGTGGCAGTACCTCTTCGTGACCGCCACCGATACCGCTCCGCTCTGCGGGGCACACCTGCGTGCCGGGATGCGCAGGTATGCCGCAGTGCCGAGGAATACCGAATACCACCAGGAGGTCGGTCTCCGGATCCTCCTTGGCTTCGTTGCCCGCGAGACGGTGAAGTACGACCGGGGTATCGAGCCCCTCTTCTCCTTTGCCCGCGAGCACTTTGTCAGGCTCCACCTCCGGCTGCGGAACGGCGCAGCGGCCGCCGACCGCACGGTCGATCGTCTGGGGTACGTGCTCCAGTGCCCTGCCTGCCCCTACCGGGAGGAGATCTCTGGTCTTGTGCCGGAGCCAGGGAAATGCGGGAACTGCGGGGGGGTGCTCCTCCCCATCGGCCCCCTCTGGCTCGGGAGGATCTCGGACCGGGAAACCCTCGGAGAGATGCTGGAGCTTGCCGGGACGATGCCGCTGGGGAAAGGGAGGGTGCTTGATACCCTTCTTTCCCTCTGCCGGGAGGAGCTGGAGACCGCAAGCTTCTACGACTACCACGCACTCTCGAAGTATTGGGGAGTCTCCCCGCCTCCCATCGGGCACGTGCTCGAGCATCTCCGGGAAGGGGGCTACCGGGCGAGCCGGACTCACTTCTCCGGGACCGGGATGAAGACCGATGCTTCCCTGGAGGCCATTCAACGAGCTCTTAAGCCCGGGTGACGATGGAGAGGATATCCCCGTCGAGGAGCTCATGGGAGAGCCCCACCCGCTGGGCATCATGCTTCACCGACGGTCCCCAGACCTTTGCGTACCGGAACTTGTCCACAAAGTCCCGGTGGAGCTTTTTGCAGACGTCCTCGACCGTCGCCGGACTCCGCATGATCAGGGGCTCCTCGAGGTCAGCCTTTCCCCCCGCGGGTTTTAAGAAGACCTGCTGGAAGCCGAGCCGCTCGTAGATCGCATCCTTTAGAAGGTCGATATGGTAGCCGCTCGCCGCAGAGACGAGGATCGGCGGCTCCCCAAACCGCTCCCAGAGTTCCTTTGAGATCTCGCTTCTCGCCGCCGAGTCCACCAGGTCGACCTTGTTCACCGCGATGAAGGCCGGGGCGTACACGCGGTTTGAGAACATGGCATCGATGAATTCGTCCTGCGTGACCTCCCCGCGGACCAGCACGTCAGCATTCATGATCCGGTGCTCGGCAAGCATGGAGCGGATCTCTTCGCGGTCGATCCCGATATCGCCCACCGCGTTCACCCGCACCCCGCCAAGGCCCGTCTTCTTGATGGTGATGTCCGGCCGATGCTTGTTGATGCGGATCCCCGCGTCGTAGAGCTCCTTGATCAGAATATCCACGTGTTTTTCATTGAAGACATCGGCGAGGATAAGGACGAGGTCGGCCGAGCGCACCACCGCGATCACCTCCTTTCCTCTCCCCTTTCCGAGGGCGGCGCCTGCGATGAGGCCCGGGATATCGAGGATCTGGATATTGGCGCCCCGGTGCTCCATCGCGCCCGGGACCACGGAGACGGTGGTGAAGGCATAGGATGCGACCTCACTCTCGGTGCCGGTCAGCGCATTGAGGAGCGTGCTCTTCCCGACGGACGGAAACCCGACGATCACCACGGTTGCATCCCCGGATTTCTTGACGCCGTACCCCTCCATGGCCCCGCTCGAGGCAATAGCCCGGGCTACCGCATCGTCCTTCATCTTTGCAACTTTCGCCTTCAACCTGCCGATGTGCTTGGAAGTCGCCTTGTTGTAGGGAGTCGACCTGATCTCCTCTTCGATCTCCCGGATCTGCTCCTCAAGGCTGCTCATTTCTGTTCATACACTTGTGTGTGTGAGCTACTTATGCATGACTGAACCGGAAGAGCCCGTTGCGAATCCGGAGATATGACCCTCGTTGGGCAATCGGGATGATGAATAATTAGGTTTAAGTACCATCACCGCCAATAAAACTAAGCACAAATTATGCTGATATAGTGTAGTCCGGCCAATCATGCAGGACTCTCACTCCTGCGACTGGGGTTCGAATCCCCATATCAGCATCCTACATTCATGTCGGATTCTTAAAAATGTACTTTTGTATCTTGCTGGATATCACCCCGAGATCTCAGCTCTTTCCGGCCTCCAGGCAGGATCGACGAAAGAGAGAATTTTTGCATTCTCACTGCCCGGATTTGCATATTCTTTCACCGTACCCTCCGGAACATAGCCTGCGCTGCCGGCGGGAACACGGAGCTCGCCAGCCTCGGGCGAGGTAATCACAATCTCCCCTTCGATCACGTAGATCAATTCAGCCAGATCGATCAGCCGGTTTTTCACCACATGCCCGCCCGGGAGGAGCTCGGCATAAGCAACGCTGTAATTGGTGGAGATGCCCTTCTCCGGCATCAGTATCGGGTTTACGAGGGTGTAGATCAATGTCCCGGTCTCGTAGTCCCACTCGATCCCTTCAGCCGGATCATGGACGATGACCGGGTTCCCATCAGATGTTCCGGGCAATGCCGCAAGATCGTCTCCGGAAATCTCCCTCTCGCTCTCAAACGGCGGCTGAACCACCGAGAGATAGTGCAGTTCGATCTGGCCGACGGCTGCGATCGACTGGAGAATCCCTTCGGAAAGGAGGGCGAGCTCCCCTGCATCCAGCATGATCGTCTCGTTGCCACACTGTACCCTGGCATTTCCCCGTAATGTATAGACAAGCTCGGACGACCCGATCAGCCGGTGCGGGGGCGTCGCATTGCCGGGGACGATGGTGACGTATGCCAGAGTATAGTTTAACGGAGGAATGGGGGGGTCTTTCTGGACGATCTCGGCGACCTGTGCCTGGCCATCGAAGATGGGGAAGGGGTCCATCGGGGCCAATAGCACGAGACCCGTAGTATCAGAATTATCGGGATGATCCAGATCACCCGGACCGTTGCTCAGACAGCCGGCAGAGAGGAGGAGAGACAGGGAAAAAATGAGGGCGATGATTTTTTTCATAAATCCATGATATTGCGACATAGCGAAAAACATTATGAATTAGTACGTTTGCGGCCGGCCTTCACAACCCTTCCGAACATGACATCCGATACACCAGAGCCGATAATCATTCCTCCTTTTATGGGGGGATGCTACCGCAGGCTCTTTCGATCCCATGCCTGCAGGTTTGCTGCAATGGTCCTTGCGAGGAGTGGGGTGACTGCCTGCGGGGGAAGACCGATGGCGGCGGCAGTTTTTCGCGT
>JAVVFN010000090.1:0-4033 GCA_032250645.1 Methanomicrobiaceae archaeon
TGGAACGCTACCGGGTCATCATGGACTCCATGACTCCTGCAGAGCTTGACAACCCCTCCCTGCTGGGCGGCTCGAGGATACAGCGCATCGCACTCGGGGCAGGGGCGACCCCGGACGAGGTGCGCGAACTGATCAAGTACTACAAGACCATGCAGCGGGCATTCAAATCGTTCCGCGGAGGCGGGCGCTTGAATATCCAGCGTATCATGAAGAGATTCGGCGGGATGCAATAGGGATGATACGGTTTGCGGTCATCGGGCACCACGCCGCGACATCGGGTGCATTTTCGTTGAATGATCTGCCGGGCGGGGCGGGGCGCCTTGATGTGCTGTGCCGGTGCATCAATTCGGCGCTCTTCCTCTCCCATAACCTGCGCAGGGACGTGGAGTGTGCGCTGGTGCTGCTGGGAGAGCCGGATCCTCCAAGGACGATCGTGTTTGTCGGGAGCGAGGTGCGCTCCCTCCACCCGGATGAGCGGAGCTGCGGCTCAATGGTCAAAAAAGCCCTCTCCATCCCGTGCGGAAGCGAGCTGCGCGAGTCCACACCGGGCGTGCATGTGCGACGGGGCGATCTTGCGCGCCTTCTCGCAGAGGAAAGCTATGCGGTGCTTGATGAGAACGGGGAGGATATCAGGACGCTCCCGGCCCTGCCCGCGGGCTACATCCTCAGCGACCATAAAAATTTCACAGAATCGGAGCGCCAGCTCCTCCAGGGCCTCCCGCGTATCTCGGTGGGTCCCCTCGCACTCCATGCAGACCACGTGATCAGCATCGTCTTAAACGAGCATGACCGGAGGAACCGGTAATGGAGATCCTGGCGACAGTGGAGAGAATCCTCGGTTACGGCCCTCTCTGCGACCATTGCCTGGGGAGGTTCTTTGGGAAGCGGTCCTTCGGGCTCTCCAATGATGCACGGGGCAATGCCCTCCGCATCAGCCACGCGCTGGAGCAGCACATCCCCTTCGGGGGAGAACCCGGGGAGTGCTGGATCTGCGGGAGGCTCTTTGACGGGATCGATCTCTGGGCATCCCGCGTCATCGCGTCCCTTGAGGGGATCGAGTACGAGACCTTCCTGATCGGATCCCGGATCCCGCCGCTCATGGCCGAGAGCGAGGAGCTGGTCTGGAGCGATCTATCCCTCTCCTCCCCCGAACCGATCAAGGCCGAGGTCAACCGGGAGGTGGGCAAGGAGGTCTCCCGCCGTTGCGGAAAGGAGGTGGACTTCCACCGGCCGGATGTGGTGGTGATCCTCGATATCGGGACCGGCACGACCGAGGTCCAAGTAACGCCGCTCTTTCTTTACGGACGGTACTGCAAGTACGTGCGAACCATCCCCCAGACACGTTGGTACTGCCGGGTGTGCAGGGGAAAGGGATGCGAGCGCTGCCACTATACCGGCAAGATGTACGCGGACTCTGTGGAGGAGCTCATCGGGGCTCCGCTCAAGGAGCACTTCGGTGCAGAGGACGCGATCCTCCACGGGGCAGGGAGGGAGGACATCAATGCCCGCATGCTTGGCACCGGCCGCCCCTTCGTCATGGAAGTGGTCTCCCCGCACAGGCGGAGTGCCGACCTCTCCACACTGACCAGGAGAGTCAGCGAGAGTGCAGGCGGAGCAATTTCTGTCCGGTTTTACCACTGGAGCTCACGGCAGGAGGTGGAAATCATTAAATCACACAAGGGGCATAAAAAGTACAGAATTTCGGTTGAAGTCGATGGTGATTGCACCATTGAGGACATCCAGAACGCCACTCGTGACCTTTCCGGGGCGACAATAGCTCAGCGCACTCCAGAACGGGTCTCTCACCGGAGAGCGGACCTCACCCGCATGCGGAAGGTCATCAGCATGGAGAGCCTCGGGGAAGAGGACGGCCTGTTTTTGATCGAGGTCGTCGGCCAGGCAGGACTCTACATCAAGGAACTCGTATCCGGTGACGACGGGCGGACCACGCCCAGCCTTACCGGGGTCCTCGGCGCCCCTTCGCGTGTGGTCGATCTGGATGTGGTCATGGTCGAGGCACCGGTCGGGGAATCGGAAGCTGCTGGCGGCAACGCGTGCCTCCAGGGATGAATAACGAGGTGAGGAACGATGGCACATCATCATGGTCCACGGAAGAAGACACGGTACAAGTTTAAAAAGGCATTAAGAAGGCGGGGTCTTGGCCCCGTCACCCCGGTGATCCAGAGATTTGAGAGCGGCGATAAGGTCCACATCGTCATCGATTCGAGCGTGCACGGCGGGATGCCCCACCGGCGTTTCCACGGGAAGACCGGGACGGTTATCGGTCAGCGGGGGAGGTCGTGGGTCCTGACAATAAAGGATGGGGACGCGGTAAAGACCGTCATCGCCAGACCGCAACATCTAAAGCCCCAAAAACAGTAATGACGTGTGTGGGATTGGCATGAAGGTAAAGAGGTTGGTGAGCGAAGAGAGGATTGCCCTCCCTGAAGTGCGCGATATCCTCCACTCCATCGAGGCATCGCGACTTGACCAGGGCGAAGAGCTCTCCTACGAACTTCGCAGAAGCATCGAGCATGCCAATCAGCTCTCGAGGACCACCAGAGAGAAGGCGAAGGAGCTCGTGGCCGAGCTCGAAAAACTCGAGAAGATGAAACCGGATATCGCATACCGGATCGCAAACATCATGCCCCTGACGCGTGACGAAGTGCGGGCCATCTATGCGAAAGAGCGGTTCACGCTCTCCGGGGAGGAGCTCGACCTGATCATCGATCTTGTAAAGACACACACCTGAGGCGACGCCAATGAGAACTGACAAAAAGGAGATCTACGCGATAGTGGTAGATATCCTTCCCCGGGGACACATCGATGAGCGCCGCCCCCAGTTCAAGAGCGAGCCTATCGTGCAGGGTGTGGGTACCGACCAGTTCAAGCTCCTTGAACTGGTTCCAAAGTCACTTGAAATCCAGCTCCACGAACTGTTGTATATCGGCGACCAGGAGCGCGAGAAGGTAGAAAGGGTCAAACGAAGGATCAGCTATTCGGATCTTACCCATACCGCCCGTCTCGAGCTCCCGTTTGCAGTGGAGAGGATCGTAAAGGAGAACGAGGAGCGGTTTGTGGGGTTCTTCAACCGCGCTATATCGCTCACCCCGAAACTCCACATGCTCCATCTCCTGCCGGGCATCGGAAAGAAGCTGATGTGGGAGATACTGGAGGAGCGGGAGAAGAGACCGTTTCAGAATTTCCAGGATATCAGCGAGCGGATCAAGGCGATCCCGCACCCCGAGCAGATGATCATCAAACGGGTGCTGGAGGAGCTTGAGAATCCGGATGTTAAATACCATCTCTTCACCTCAAAATGAGCGCTCCACGTGACCAGCATTTTCTCACCGATACCCGCGTGGTGGAGAGGATCGCAAGATCAATCGACGTAATCGGGCGAAGGGTCCTCGAGATCGGGCCGGGGAGAGGCGTGCTCACGCGCGCCCTTCTCTCCCGGGGCGCGACGGTGATCGCCGTCGAGCTCGACCACCAGCTCTATGAAGAGCTGACGATCGAATTTGCGGGGAGCATCGCATCGGGTCAGCTGACACTGGTCCAGGGAAATGCGGTAAAATGCCCGATCCCGCCATTTGAGGTGGTGGTGGCAAACCTCCCCTATTCTGCGTCCTCAAAGATCATCTTCCGGCTCCTCTCCCTCGGGTTTGAAGAGGCAGTACTCATGTTCCAGAAGGAGTTTGCCGAGCGCATGGTGTCCTCGCCCGGGTCGCGCACATTCGGTCGTCTTTCCGTCATGGTGCAGACCTATGCAGATGTGGAAAAGCTCTTTGCGGTTCCCCCCTCAGCATTCAAGCCACGGCCGCAGGTATCATCATGGGTGGTACGGCTCACACCCCGGGAGCCACCCTGTCCGATCGCCGACCATGCCTTCTACGCTGAGGTGGTGCGGGAACTCTTCTCGCACCGCCGCAAGACGGTGAGGCGGGCTCTGAAGACTGCCGAGGATACCCTCGGAAGAGAGAAGGTCGCACAGATCCTCCGTGCAATGGACGAAAAGGTCCTTGATTCTCGC
>JAVVFN010000090.1:4043-6062 GCA_032250645.1 Methanomicrobiaceae archaeon
CGCCCTGAATCCCTCAATCTCGCTCAATTTTCTGCGCTTGCAAATGTCGCACAGGGATAGAGAAAGACCTCTTCTCTTGAGGAAAGAATATAAGAGTTTACGCATATCGTCTCTTGGGGGGAAAGAATGTTTGGTCATGGGTCTACGGGGGATGCCCGACCTGTCCACTCTGAGCTGCCTGATTTATCCAGACAGAAGGCGCAGTGCCTCTGTGCGAAATGCCCGTCTTCGCCCGATGAATCAATGGTGCACTGTATCATTGGGAAAACGGAGCGAAAGCCCGCAGGAGAGAGCTGCAGTTGCGGGGTTTGCAGGGTGAAGGCTGAACTCGGGATGGCGTTTACCCGCTTCTGTGAGAAGGGTTCGGAGAATGAACAGCAGGAAAATGACGTGCTCATAATTTACTGAAGGAATTCTCTGGAAATGTCTTTTTCTTGGGCAAAATGATTAACTATGCGGCCGCCAATCTCGGATAGAGGAATCATATGAATGTAGAATCGTATATGGAGATGCTCAAAGCTCTTTCGCTCTCGCCAGAAGAGCGGCTGATGGTCATCGAAAAGCGGAAAAAACAATGTATCTGCAAGGAATGCCCCAATTATAAGGAATGCTCTGCAGAAGAGGACGAACTCGCGTTCTGCACCCTCGGGAAGAGTGAGTGCATCGCCGATGAGCGTCGGTGCATCTGTCCGACCTGCCCCCTGGCCAAGGAACTCAAGTTCAAAAACCAGTTCTACTGTGTCCGGGGCTCAGAGAACCAGCAGGTTCTCGTGGAAGTATTGCAGGTCAGGGGAGAATGGGTGAAATAGGGGGACATCCCCAGGTATACCCGCCCTCTGAAGACTCCCGCCTGCTCCTCGCGGCCGTCCTTGACGAGGTGAGGCCCGGCGACCGCGTACTCGAGATCGGCACCGGGAGCGGGTATATCGCCGCCGAAATCGCCCCCAGAGTTGCACGAATGACCGCGACCGATATTAATCCTCATGCTGTGATGTCGGCCCGAGCACGAGGCGTGGAAGCGGTCTGCACCGATCTTTTTTCCGGGCTCGCCGGTCCATTTGATCTCGTTCTTTTCAACCCCCCCTACCTGCCGACAGAGCCCGAGGATCGGATTGAAGATTGGCTCGAATATGCCCTCGACGGCGGTGCCACCGGGAGAGGGGTGATCGAGCGGTTCTTCGAAGACGTTGACCGGGTGCTGGCACCGTTTGGCCGAATCCTGCTGCTCGTCTCGTCGCTGACCGGCCCTGACGAGGTCAGGGAACTCTTTGCCCGCCACGGTTTCATCTGTTTTGTGGTTAATGCCGAACGGTTCGAGGACGAGACCCTGTACGTCCTGCGGGCTGTGCGTGATTTGTGTCGGATGCGACACTGAATTGAAGGGTAGGCGGAGTTTGAGAAGAGGAACTGTCCGAAGGAGCGGAGCATGAGCTCTGAAAGTGTGTGGCATCCCTCCACCCCGGTGAGCAACCTTTAAGGGCGATTGTCACCATAAAAAACTCTTCTGGCACTGGATACGCCACTGCTTTCGGGAATGCGTCCGCCTGCCGGGCGTGACCATTTTTTGCTTTTTGAGGGATTGATCTTGAAGACACAGGATGGAAAGGAGAGAGGACCGAAAGAGCGCCGTGCACTCTGCGGCATCTGTGCTGCCGGGTGCGGGGTGATCATCACCTATGACGAGGATGGGAAGATTGACCGTGTGCATCCTGACGAGGATTCGGAGCTTGGCATCATCTGCAGGCTCGGGGAGACCTCGCGGGAGATCGTCTACTCCGAGGAACGAGTGCTCTACCCGCTCAAAAGGGTAGGTCCCAAGGGTACCTATAATTTTGAGCGGATCACCTGGGACGAGGCATACCAGATCATCGTTGCAGAACTCTCACGGATCAAAGATGAGTCGGGACCGGAAGCCGTCGCTATCTATACCGGTTCGGGAAGCTTCGAGCTCTCCTTCTGCGATATCTTCCAGCCTGCAGACGTTGCGGTATCATCGGCCTCAAGCGTCCTCTTCCCATT
>JAVVFN010000091.1:0-5973 GCA_032250645.1 Methanomicrobiaceae archaeon
GGTGACTGTGACCATTGAAGAGAGGATGGGAGCCGGGGAGGAAAAACGCACCGGAATGTTGCAAGAGAGTTCTCACCCCTTCTCAGCGTCGATCTCCAAAAGCCACACCGGGAGGCGTACCGTCCCCTCCATATCCGGGGGGTGCAGGGCAAAGCAGTGATCCGCAAATTCTTCCAGGAAGAGCAGGAGGCGGGCCGGAGGAATGCGGTCACGTCCACGCCAGTTTCTCTCCATCCAGTCCATCAACGCCCCTCTCCCTGAAAAGGCGAGCTCTTTGTGGGTACATTCCACCCGCCGGGGATAGAGCCCGGCGAAGTGAAGGAGCGAGTTTAACTCCCGGGGCTGAATCTCTCTATAGAGGGAGGAGCCGGGAAAGAAGCGGGACCAGGGCTCTTGCACGATCATATCATCCAGCAGGGCCTGAATATCGTCCTGTTCAATCCGCCAGCCTGTCTGCATGAGGAAACGTCCCGTCCTCCTGAGGGATGAGGAGATTCCCTGGAGCAGGGGGAGCGGGTCCTGGTCGGGGCGGAACGCGAACACTGAGAAGACGAGGTCAAATTCATGGTGGAACGGGAGCTCCCCCGGGGCAAACACAAATGAAAGGTTCCGGAACTCTGCTTCAGGGAACCGGTCGCGGGCGGCCTCTATCATCTCCTGATGGGAGTCCACGCCGGTCACGCTCCCCCTCGGAAGACGTACGGCGATCTCGGCGGTGAGCATCCCATCCCGGCACCCGAGGTCGAGGACACGCTCGTCTCCTTTCAGGGTGAGCGTTTCAAGCAATGCACGGCCCCACACGATCCGGGTCTCCGGAAGGATTCCCATTTTCACCAAGGCCGCCTACCGCTGTATCGCATCAAGGATGGTATCCCATACTTCAGCCGGGACCGGCGAAAGACCATGTACCCGTTTTGCATGCTCACGTACCTTGGAGAGGAGTTTCTCCTCTGTATCATAGAGCGCGACATACGGGCAGGAAAGACCGATATCCCGGCACCGGAACTGCGGCATCTCCTCCTCTTCCCCCTTCAATCTGGGAATGTGCGGTCATGAGAGAAAAGCATTGTCCCCTCCCTACACGGGCGAACCCGTATCCTTTGCCGCCAGGGATCGGTTGAAGAAATAGCCGACGATCAGGAAGGTTGCGACCGGGGAGAGCCATGGCGGGATATGCATGCCAAAGCTGTCCAGGATCATGATGTTGCCGAGGACGAGGATGGAGTACATGGCGCCGTGCTTGAGGAAGAGGTACTTCTGGATCCGGTCGATGTTCCGGACGGTGAGTTCCCGCACCACCAACGCCCCGATGCCATTTCCCAGGATGATGAGTGGGACTGCGAGCGTGAAGGCAAAGGCGCCCAGCACCCCGTCGATGGAAAAGGTCGCGTCGATCAATTCGAGAGAGAAGAGCTTGGAGATGTCGGTCATGTTTCCCCCCTTCAGACGCGCCTCCTGGACCTCGGCGTTCTGCCGGAACCCGTGGACGGTAAAGAACGCGGTGGATCCGACCACTGCCCCGAAGGCCATGATGGCGTCTTTCTGCAGGGCGAACCACACGATCAGTGCGAGCACCACGGAGACCACGGCATAGAACCAGACCGACCGCCTCGAAAAGAACCGCTCTCCCGGAAGCCCGAAATGCTTCTCCTCCACAAAGAGCCAGTGGAAGAAGAGGAAGACAAGAAAGACCCCGCCCCCTATGAGGAGCGTGGGGGCGGACTCTTTATCGCGGACGAGACGGCCGGGTCGCCCGAGAGCGTGGAGAGGAGAGCACCGAGCGGGCCGAGCCCGGGGATGGTGGCCCAGATGATCAGCCATGGCAGCGCCCCGCGGATCAGGAATACGGAGAAGAACATCCCCCATGTCAGAAACCAGGGTCGTGCCCATCGCTGCATGGTGGAGAGGACTTCTGCATTGATGATGGCAATTATCAATGCTGGAGATGGTCTCAAAGAGGCCCCGCGACGATCAGGACGAGGGTGACGATGTCCATATACCGGTATTCAAGCGATGGACGTGGCAGGGGAAAAAATAATGTGGGCAGAGGGGCCATGAAGGGAACACCGATGACTGTCCCCACATGCCCGTTCTGCAACCCCCCGGATGGAGAGATCCTCCTGCAGAACGAATACTGCTATGCCCGGAAAGATGCCTATCCCGTCAGCCCCGGACACATCCTCATCATTCCCTTCCGCCATGTGCCGGATGCATTTGACCTCTCCAGGGAAGAGCGGATTGCGATAGGGAACCTCCTTGACCGGTGCAAAGAGCTCGTAAAGCGGAAGCTTTCTCCAGACGGCTATAATATCGGCGTCAACATCGGAGAGGCGGCAGGCCAGTCGGTGATGCACGTGCATATCCATTTTATCCCCCGGTTTTCCGGAGACACGCCCTATCCAGGGGGAGGAGTCCGGCATGCCATCCCCGGCAGGGGAGAGCATCCCGGGGTGCGTAATACCGGGTGATCCTCGCGGTCCCGGGGATCTCCAGAAAGCACAGGTATATAAGCTTATTGTGTTCAGTACTACATGCAGTTACTCGAAGAACTGTGAGAAATTACAATGAATGAGAGAAAGAGATTCGGCGGCCCGCGCTCGTTCGGTGGTCCCCGAGAGATGACGAAGACAATCTGCTCTGATTGTGGCAAAGAATGCGAAGTCCCGTTTAAACCCACTGAGGGAAGACCGGTTTATTGTCGGGAGTGCCTCCCGAAACACCGGAAGCCAAGGTTCTAAATCACCATTTTCTTCAATTTTTTACGTATCCTCTCCTGCAGAGGAAAACCTGTCCCATTCCTCAAGCGTCGCCTCGCCCCTGGCGAATGCCTCGTGCCAGCCCGGGGGCACCGGGAGGTCGCGGTACAGTTCCCCGCGCCGTGCTTCAAGGAGCAATAAATCCCTTCCCATGTATTCGGCGGCTGAAAGGACCGCATATTCCGTGATAGCTGCAAGCCGCTCCAGCCATGCAAGCCCTTCGAGGGACCTGAGCAGATGGTGGTCGAGGATAAGCGTGGGAATGGTGCTGGCAAGGAATACCGCATGGCTCCATACGCGCCGCTCCTCCTCGGAAGAGAGACGGGAGAGGGAGAGCGGGGGTCCCGACGCAACCAGCACAGAAGGTTGCCACGCAGAGATGACCGCAACCGCCCGGGGGTCAAGGAGCTGCATATCGGAGGCATGGACGAACGTCTCGCCTTCTGCAACGATGCGGGACATCATCACCCTGGAGGGGGGACGGCCGTGGAAGACCGGCTGGGAACAGTGCAGGTGCCGTCATCCTGCCCCTCCGCCCGGGGAAGCGGGCATCCAAGGTGCCGGGAAAGGTCCCTCCTTCGCTCAAGGGAGATCGCAGAAAGTCCTTCCTCCCCTTTGCACCAGAATCCGATCCCCTCGGCGGGCGGGAGGTCCGCGAGTCTGGATCTCTGAGGGGTACGTGGTGCCCATGGTAGTGGCTGACCACGATATCCGTGGCCCGGGAAAGCGCAGCGATGATATCCTTCTTCACGTGCCCTGCAATGGCGATCTGGGAAGGGTGCGGGGGGAGTCCCTGGCGCATGACATCAAGGGACACGCCGGGGTCGATGACGAAGGTACGTCCGTTCGCATTGACCTCGCAGCAGAGCCCCCGCACTCCCATTGATTCTGTCCCCAGGATGGAGATCTTCATCTTTCCGGGGCCTGCTCGTCCTCGATCTCCACGATCTCTGCGCCCTCCGCATTCCTGCGCACGCTCTCAATTCCCTTATAGCAGGCAGCCTTCGAGGAGTATCCCTGCGATGCGGCGATAACCTCGCCATTGGATGCCTTGAGGCGGAAACGGTACTTGCCGGCACGGTCGACGAAGACCTCGAACCTCCCCCCGGGAGGTACGGGACCGAGCTTTCGGCCGATCTCCTCCCTGAGATCCTCAAAATTTGCGCGGAGGGCGGGGTCGTCGGGGGCGATACGGAGGGCGGTCCCATAGGCCTCGAGGGCTTCGCTCAACCGGCCAAGGTCCCGCAGGGTGCAGGCCTTATTGTTGAGCAGGATCAGGTTCTCCGGCTCGCGCTCGAGTGCCGCATCATAGGCATCGAGTGCGCGTTCCAGCTGCCCCAGGGCGACGAAGGCGTTGCCCCGGTTGAGGAGGGCGGTGGGCTTCCCCGGTTCGATCTCCAGCGTGCGTTCGTACATCTCCAGTGCCTCGGCATACTTTCCCTGCTCTGCATAGATGTTGCCGAGGTTGTTCAGCGCGATGGTATTCTCGGGTTCGATCTCCAGCACCCTCCTGTAGACCTCCATCGCCTCCTTCGTCCGGCCCATCCCGAGGAGTGCGTACCCCTTGTTGCACAGGATGGCGGCATGTTCGGGATTGATGGCAAGCGCACGGTCATATGCGGCGACCGCCTCCTCGTCCCTTCCGATGTCCGAGAGTACGTTTGCCATGTTGTTGAGCGCCATGACGTTCTTTGGTTCGCGCTCCAGTGCCCGGTCATACGCAGCGATCGCCTCCTCATAACGGCCCAGATCCCGGAGCACGTTCGCCATATTATTAAGAGCCACGTCCCAGAGGAGCGGGTCCTCGGGCACCAGGTCGAGGATATGGGCGAACACCTCGAGCGCCTCTTCCTCCCTGCCCAGCCTGTAGAGGACGTTTCCTTTCCGGTTCAGGGCATGGAAATACTGCGGATCCACCGCCCGGACCTTCTCGTATTCGGCGACCGCCTCCTCGTATCTCCCCTCGTCTGCAAGCTGGTCTCCCCGTTCGATCCAGAGCTCTGAGGAGAGTTCTCCCTTTTCATTGGTATCTCTCTTTTGAGGCGCCATTATGCCACGTTCCCTCCACGATTACTGCCCGTGAGTATACATAAACATTCTCGAGGCTGGAACAGGAAGTGAGGAATGTTTTTTAAAGGAGATATGACTCACATTGGGATGGAGCTGTGGCAGGATGTGGGTGACAGTCAGGCGGCCCAGCGGAACGATCTCGGAGATCGACCTTCCCTCTGATCCTTACCTTGAGATCGGGGACATACTGGATGATGGATCGGTGGTGCTCGATCTCCAGCGCCCGGAAGAGGCCGAGGAGGACTTCTTCGCAGCAGGGGGGTACGAAGATGATGACCTCGAGGACGAATGAGGGCGGCTATTTCCTCTCCTCGCCTCCCTCCTTGCGGTAAGGAACCGGGATATACTCCACCGAGGGGCGTCGCTGCATGGCCTGGGGGAAGAGCTCCATCAGCTCATGGATCTCGTCCGGGAGGCCGGTGGAGACGGGAAGGCCCATCAATTTGGCCTCTTCATAGGTGATGGGGTAGTCATGGGTCCACCTGCCCTCCGTGAGCATGACACTGAGCCGCTCGGCATCCTCGTCCGGCATCCGTCCTGAGAGCATATCCCTGACAAACGCCCGCACCTGGTTCTGGGCCTTCTCGGCCACATCCGCGAGGATCAGCGTCTTATCATCGATGTCTTTTGGTTCCTTCCTCTGGAGGAGCTTCAGGATTGAAGCCGCCGGGTACTCCCCAATCTGGGGATCGACCGGCCCGAGCACCGCGTTCTCGTCCATCGCCACCTCGTGGGCCGGGAGGCAGAGCAGGGTGCCTCCCGACATGGCATAGTGCGGGACAAAGATGGTGACCACTCCCGGGTGCCTCTTGAGCGCCATCGCGATCTGTTCTGCCGAGAGGACGAGCCCTCCCGGCGTATGGATGATGACGTCGATGGGCATCTCCGGGGGAGTGAGCCGGATGGCCCTCAGCACCTCCTCTGAATCATTGATGTCGATGTAACGGATGATGGGGATGCCGAGGAGGCCGATGGTCTCCTGACGGTGGATGAGCGTGATGACCCGTGATCTCCGCTTGAGTTCCAACTCCCTTATCAGGCCGAGCCGCTTTCCCTGGATGATCCTCTGCTTGATGGGCGGGATGAAGGCCATCAGCAGGAAGAGAAGGAAGATAAGTGAGATAAGGTCGATTTCCATGTCGTTTTG
>JAVVFN010000092.1:0-5854 GCA_032250645.1 Methanomicrobiaceae archaeon
CTTCTGCGGGGAGGATCCCGAAAAAGGAGAGGTCAAAGACGATGTGGAAGAGGACCATGGCGACGATGGCAACACCTCTCAGCGCGTCGATCTCCCAGTACCGCTCACCGTGCGTCGCATTCCGGATATCCATCGCCATCATATTATTGGCCTCTCACCTTCAATAATGGTAGCAATATGGGACAGAAAGACGAGCATATCATCGAGGCGATCGGGAAGGCGCGGGTGGTGGTAAGGGACGGGAAGGTGGTGGAGGTCGGACCGCCGCTCATCGAGGCATGCCCGCTCGCTGCACGGTTCTCATCGCCGGTGACGCATGCTACCCCTGACGCCATCGGAAAGAACATCCAGGACCGGATCGACAAGTTCGGGATGTGCTCCCCGAACCGGGCACTCACCGTAGACCATGACTTCGTCCTCTTCGGGGCCTCCGAACTGATGGCGAGCGGGATCTCGTCCGGGCTCCTTGATTGCGCGGTCATCGCCTGTGACGGCGCCGGTACGGTCATTGCCTTCTCCCCCGCGATGGTTCAGGGGATCGGGGGAAGGATGTCGGGGCTTGTGCGGACGAGCCCCATCGATGCGGTCATCCGCAGGATCGGGGAGAGGGGCGGCATCGTGGTGTACCCTGAGAGCGCGGCGATCGACCAGAAAGAAGGGACTTTCGCTGCATATGCACGCGGGTGTACAGGGGTCGCGGTCACTGTCACAGGGGCAGAGGACGCAGCCGCCATCCGTGCCCGGTTCCCCGGCACCATGATCATCGGAGTCCACCTCACCGGGGTATCGGCTGAAGAAGCTGAAAAGCTCGCAGAGCATTGCGACATCCTCTCTTCCTGCGCATCCCGCCAGATACGCGAGGTTGCAGGCCCTCGGGCGCTCCTGCAGGGCGGCGTCTCTATCCCTGTATTTGCCATGACACCGGCAGGGAAGGAACTGATCATCGAGAAGATCCGCAGGAGCAGCCAGCCGGTGGTGGTGAAGGGATCGGCCCTCCCTTATGCGGGAGATAAGGTGCCCCGCCCGCTCATCTGAGGCCGAGAAGCCCGGGAAGCTCGGCAAATTCCTCGAGGATGTAATCGGGGACGATTGAGGGGGCGGGCGCGCCGATCCAGTCCCCGTACTTCGCGTGGACCGTGATCATACCGATCTCTTTTCCGGGAGCCACCTCCCGGCGGAGGCTGTCGCCTACCAGCCATGCCTCCCCGGGGCTCACCGAGAGGAGCGAGAGGGCGAGAAGAAACGAGTCGTGTTCTGGTTTTCGCCTGCCGGAGTGGTCAGGGCAGACCACGCACTGGAAGAACTGGTCGATCCCGATCTTTGCGAGGCGCTTTTTCGCCTGGAAACTCTCGGCATCGGTCACCACTCCCATCACGATCCCCGCATCCCTGATCAACTCGAGCGTCTCGTGGAGTGCAGGGTAGGGCCTGATCTCTTCCAGCTTCACCTCTTCATAGATCCTGCAAGCCTCGGCGAACTGGTCCTCGTCCCCGAGGGAGAGGTCGGCCAGGTAATCCCTGATATTGTCATGGTGCTCGAACCCGTGTACATTGCGCAGGAAGTAGCGGAAGAGCGCCATGCCGTCCGCAAGGCCGAAGAGCTCCACCACGCGGGTGCATGCGGCGATCTTGGCGTCCACAAAGTTGTAGAGGGTATTGTCCATGTCAAAGAGCATTGCACGGGGTCTTTCGGCCATCTATATCGAGGTTGATGCTGCTCGCTGATATGCCTGACCCTTCCTGCAAGCTCCAGATGCCGCAACCTTCAAGAAGCGTGGCGGCATCCACTCATGCATGTGCGCACACTATCTTCCGAAGAGGCCGGGGCTCCTTCTCGCGGCGGTGCTTCTCTGTAATGCAGCCGGGTTCCTCGGGTCTCTGGTCACCGTGACGGGACCCGGGTCGTGGTATGCTCTCCTCGAGAAGCCTTCATTCAACCCGCCCTCGTGGGTCTTTGCACCAGTCTGGACCACCCTTTTTGTGCTCATGGGAATCTCGCTGTACCTGGTGCTGATGGAGCGGTCCCGGGGCGACGAGGTACGCGACCGCGTGGTCCGGTGGGGCATCCTCCTCTTTGCAGGCCAGCTCGTCCTCAATACTCTCTGGTCATTTGCCTTCTTTTATCTCCAGTCCCCCCTTCTCGGGCTCGTGGATATTGGACTCCTGTGGGTGGTCCTGCTGGCGACGATCTTGGTATTCTGGAAGATCACGCGACCGGCTGCAGTCCTTCTCATCCCCTACATCGTGTGGGTCTCGTTCGCTACGGTGCTGAACTACTCGATCTTTCTGCTCAACCCCTGAAGGGAGGAAATGATTTCCTCCGCCTTCCTCGCCCTTCTTCCTGCCTGTCCGGGTAATCAGGGGCCCCAAAATTCTTATACACGGAGCACAAGAATTGGAGTTAACTCTTGATGAGACCCATGCTTTCCGCAATGACAGATCGCGCAGGTCTGGCAGCAGTACTGCAGGGGCGCCCCCGTTGTCCCGGTTTGGATCCATATCCGGGCGATGTGCCGCAGGGAGGGTCTGACAGCAGAGGCGGTGATTCATGACAGGGAAACCGGTAGAAGTGCTCCTGGTGGAGGATAACCCGGGAGATGTCCGGCTGACGAGAGAGGCATTTCGCGAGAGCAGGGTGCCCACCAATATGCATGTGGCCACAGATGGGGTGGAGGCGATGGACTTTGTCAAACGGAGGGGGAAATTTTCGTCCGCACCCCGGCCCGACATCATTCTCCTCGACCTCAACCTCCCGAGGAAGGACGGACGCGAGGTACTCGACGAGCTGAAGGGAGACGAGAATTTAAAGAGCATCCCGGTCGTGATCCTCACCACCTCGAGGTCGCAGGAGGATATCGAGCGGACCTACCGCTCCCATGCCAACTGCTATATCACAAAGCCCGTTGATCTCGACCAGTTCCTCAAGGTGATGCAGACGATCGAGGACTTCTGGCTCACCCTCGTCAAGCTCCCTGCCTGTGATTCCCATGTCTGACGCAATGACGCTGCTCATCATCGAAGATAACCCGGGGGATGCACGGTTCATCCAGGTGCTCCTCGACGAGTGCGGTTTATCCTGCACCACAGAGTGGCGCGAGCGGCTCTCAGAGGGTATTGCGTGCATCATGGAGACCTCCCCGGACGCGATCCTCCTGGATCTCGGCCTTCCCGACAGCAGGGGCATCGAGACCTTCCTCCGCGTGAAGGACAGGGCGCAGGGTGTACCGGTGATCATCCTCACCGGGATGGACGACGAACGGATGGCGCTCCAGTCGGTCCAGAACGGAGCCCAGGACTACCTGGTGAAGGGGCAGATCGATGGGAACCTGCTCAGGCGCACTATCCAGTACGCCATCGGGAGGAAACTGGCAGAGGAGGCCCTACGCCAGTCTGAAGAGCAGTACCGGACGCTGGTGGAGACGCTTGATGATATTATCTTTCAGGCAGACCTCAATGGAAAACTGACGTTCCTCAACTCCAGAGGGTTTGATGCCTTCGAGACAGCTCCCGAGGAGGTGATTGGACAGGACTTCTCCCCCCATGTGCACCCTGACGACGTCTCCAGGACCAGCGAGGCAACCCGCAAACTGCTGAAGACCGGCAGACCGATCAAGAACCTGGAGTGCCGGTTTGTGGCAAAAAGGGGCAGGGGCAGGGTATTTCCGGCGATCCTCAATGTATCGGTCATCAGGGATGCCACCGGGGCGATCATCGGGATACAGGGGGTGGCCCGTGATATTACGGAGTTCAAGGAGGCCGAACGGCAGATCAGGAGCCAGAACCGCCACCTCTCTATTATCAACCAGATCATCACTCTTGCCAATTCCTCTATCCTCCTCGCCGAGATGCTGGAGATCATCCTCACCATCACTGTCGACCTCCTGGACTATGACGTGGGCTGGATCTACCTTAAGCAGCCAGATGGGGAGCGGGCAGAACTTGTGGTTCACCACGGGGTTCCGCTCTCGTTCGCGGAACAGAAGAAGCAGATCAGGATCAGGAGCTATCCGTACAACGTGATCTTCTTTGGCGGCCAGCCCCGGTTTATCGAGAACCTGCCGAGCAATCCCCCGGGCCTCTTTGATACCCGGATCCTCGAGGAGGTGGACGCGATCGCCTACGCGGCGGTGCCCCTTGTAGCCGACTCGATGGTGGTGGGGGCGCTCTTCGTGGGGAGGCAGAAGCGTTATACCTTCCCTGAGCAGGAACGGACTCTTCTCACGTCCATCGGGAGGGAGGTCGGGGGGACCGTCCTCCGTGGCGTGCTGCAGGAACGGCTGGAGGATGCCTATGACGAGACCACCTGCTACCTGAATATCATGAACCAGGATGTCCGGGGCGCGACCCAGGATCTGAACGAGACCCTGAAGGTGGTCCGGCAGATGCTGGAGGGCCCGGCCGGGAAGTTCGTCGACAAGATGACTGCATCGATCCAGCAGATCGAGGAGATCCTCACCAATGTCAGCATCATCCGGCGGATCGGGAGTGTGCCTGCAGAACCTGTCCCGGTGGACCTTGACGAGGTCTTGATCGGGCAGATTGCACGGTTCAGCAACCTTCCCGTCCATTACCGGGAGACGGGCATAATGGTGCAGGCTGACGAGTTCCTGCCCGAGATCTTCTCCAACCTTATCGGGAACAGCCGAAAATACGGGGGAGAAGGGGTGGAGGTATGGATCCATGCAGAGGAGACCGGAGAGGAGAATGTTCTGATCTCAGTCGAAGACTCGGGGCCCGGGATCGTCCCTGAGCTGCGACATAACCTTTTCTCTTCGTTCCGTTCCTCGTCCCAGAGGCCGAGCGGGAGGGGGCTCGGGCTCCTGATCACGCGGCTCCTCGTGAACAGGTACGGGGGGGAGATCTATGCCGAGGACCGCGTGGCGGGCAAACCCTCTGCAGGAACTGCCATCCGGTTCACTCTTCTGCCCGCCCGCGAGCATGAGGATAGAGAAAGGCTCGATGAGCCCCTGCCGGGTATGGTGGAGGACGAGGAGGACTCCCGCTGATCTTTCGAGGGTGATTTGCATGCCGACAGATGAGGAACTGAGAAGAATGGCGAGGGAGAGTGCCGAAGAGAAGGCCGGGTTTTACATGCACCTTGCCGTCTATGTCGCGGTGAACCTCTTTCTCATCGCGATCTGGTGGAGCACCGGGGGACCCGGAACATTCCCGTGGTTCATCTTCATCCTCTTTGGCTGGGGGATCGGGATCGCGGGGCATTTCGTGGGGGCGTTCCGGGGGAAGGCCTACGTGGAAGCGATGGCCGAGAAGGAATACCGGCGGCTCAAAGAGCAGGAGAAGTGAAGCCCTGCAATTTATCGCTCCACTTCTGCATGTTCCTTCTGGATCCTCTCCATCCACTCCGGGATCCGTACGCTCTCCCGGGGATAGAAGTCTGCGACGTAGGGCTTGATGTCGATGACCGGGCTCTGGTCGACTGCGTCCAGGCCAGAGACGGTGAGGATATTCCCATCCCGCCCGCAGAGGCGGACGACGGTCATGAGCACGGGATTTGGACGGGCAGGGCTGCGGGTGCTGAAGATCCCCACCAGCGGGAACTCCTTCCTTCCCATCGGGTGCACCTTCAAAAGGAGCCTGCTTTCTGCCGGGACCGCATGCGCCCAGTACAGGACCACGAGGTGTGAGTATCCATCGATGCCGTCGAGAATCCCGGCAAGGTCCCTGTTGATCACGATCCTCGAGATCGCATCTCTCCCTTTGCGGATCTCTCTCTGTGCAGCCGAAATCTCTCCGCGCAGGGAAATGCCGTCTTTGCCGGAGACGAGGAACGGCTCTTTGATCTCATTCTCGATCACTCCCACGCGCCGGAGGATCATCTCACGGGATAATGGCGC
>JAVVFN010000093.1:0-5843 GCA_032250645.1 Methanomicrobiaceae archaeon
CCCGCCGAGGATCGAGGAGATGTAGATCGCGGCTGCAGCAACGCCCGTCGGGCCCCTGCCGCTTGTGAGCTCGCGCTCGCCTGCCTGCCGGAGGATCTCCACCGCACGGCTCTGCACCTCGCCCTTGAGGTTGAGCCCCGAGCAGAAGCGCGGGACATCGTCGATCGGCGAGGTGGGCAGGAGCTTTAAGCCCAGCTCCCGGGAGATGAACCGGTAGGTCCGGCCGATCTCTTTCCGGGATACCCTGGAGACCTCCGCGATCTCGTCGAGCGTCCGCGGGACGCTGCACTGCCGGCACGCCGCGTAGAGCGCCGCCGCCGCCACGCCCTCGATCGAACGGCCGCGGATCAGGTTCTTGTCCACCGCGTCGCGGTACACCACCGCCGCGGTCTCCCGCACGTTCCGCGGGAGGCCGAGCGCAGACGCCATCCGGTCGAGCTCCGAGAGCGCGAACGCGAGGTTCCGCTCGGTCGCGTTGGAGACACGGATCCGCCGCTGCCACTTGCGGAGCCGGTAGAGTTGGGCACGGTTCTTGCTCGAGATGGCCCTCCCGTAGGAGTCCCGGTTCCGCCAGTCGATCATGGTGGAGAGACCCTTGTCATGGATGGTGAAGGTCATCGGTGCGCCGACACGGGACCGCTTCATCCGCTGGTCGTGGTCAAAGGCACGCCACTCGGGACCGCGGTCGATGAACTCCTCGTCAAGCACGAGGCCGCAGTTCTGGCAGACCAGTTCGGCACGCTCGTAGTCGTGGACAAGCTGGCGGCTCCCGCACTCCGGGCATACTGACTGTGCGGTCTCCTCGTGCTTGTGCTCGACCTCCTTCTCCTTTTCTACGGTCCGCCGTTTCAATACTTCTCTCTGGATCTTCAGTTTCTCGATTTCTTGCATGTGCACTCCCCCTGCCTATTTTGCAAAGAGTTTCTCCCCTACCCGGTTCGTGCACGCACCAAAGCACTTCACGACTGCGTAGGGACTTTGGATATTCCCGAAGAGATCGACGAGTTTTCCGACAGGTGAGAGGCGGCGATCCACCACCTCGGAATTCAGTCGGGGCAGTTGCGAGGGATCACAGCGCACGAGAAGCGTACGCCGACCACAAACGCTAACTATCTCCCCGACAAACTTCACCCAATTCCCCCAATGGATACCCCGCGACGTCCGGGAAAATCTTTAGTAATCTATTTATATGTGTCGTTTTTGTATATAAAGATTTTGTAAAAATATATATATTGCTACTGTCCACCAAGCCAGCGCCGTATATCACGGGAAAGCGCGCGATCGACCTCTTCCGCCCGCATTCCGGCCCCCACGGCCACGTGCCTCCGGACCTCTGCGGTCATCAGGTCATGCGGAGAATGCGCGTCTGAACTGATAAACAGGGCGCACCCTGCCTGTTTTGCGATGGAGTACACGTGGCCGTTGGTGAGCGCATGGCCGCTGCGGGCGGTCAGCTCGAGGCCCACCGAATTCTCCTTCGCCAGCAGCGCTTCTTCCACTGTAA
The DNA here is from genome assembly GCA_032250645.1 of Methanomicrobiaceae archaeon. GTDB lineage: Archaea > Halobacteriota > Methanomicrobia > Methanomicrobiales > Methanomicrobiaceae > JAVVFN01. The sequence continues at coordinate 1,505 of JAVVFN010000093.1, forward strand.
TCATTCCCGGGTGAGCGAGCAGGTCCACCTCGACACAGCTGACCGCCGCCCGGTTGGTCCCCTTCGCCACCGGCTCGACCACAGTCTCGCCGTGGACCACCACGACATCCGCCCCCTCTGACTTTGCCCTCCGGGCCATCGATGCGATCTCGGAGGGGGGCACGTGGGTGATCTCCACCCCGCAGAGGAGGTCGACGCCAAAGAGCCGGGCGTGCTCGCGGACCTTGGAGACGGCTGCGATCACAGGGGATATGTTGCAGGCGTCCACGTGATCGGTGATCCCGACCGTGCGGTAGCCCATCACCGCCGCCCGGCGCACGAGCTCGATCGGGAGGAGTTCGCCGTCCGAGAGGATCGAGTGGGTATGGAGGTCGTACATCTACTTCCCCTTCTTCATCGCGGCGGCGATCTTCTGGATGAGTTTCTCCTTCGATTCCTTCCAGGCCGCGACCACCCTCCCCTCGCGAGCGGGCCAGAAGGCCGGATGCGGGGCTTCCTCGACCCGGCACTCGATTCCGAGCGAGGAGCAGGCACGGAGGATCTCCTTGGTGGTGGGATGGTCGACCGCCACCGACCGTGCCACCCGCCTCCCTTCGCTGCGGAGAAGCTTCGCATTAAAATAACAGGGATAGAGTATTCGCTCGTTTTCCATTGCAGTACTTGTAGGAAGTGAAGATATAAACAATACAGTGGCACACATTACTCTGCATGCACCACATTGACGTCCAGATCGAGCAGGACCTGTTCGACGTCAACAACAGGATCGCCCACCAGAACGCCCACCATCTCAGGGACCACGGGGTGCGGGCGTTTGACATACTCGGTGCCATCGGCTCGGGAAAGACCGCGTTCATCGAGCGGCTCGTCCCCCTCATGAAGGCCCGGGGGCTCCGGGCTGCGGCCATCGCCGGGGACGTCTACGGCGACGACGATTTCCAGCGGATCATCGCCACCGGCATCCCGGCGGTGAACGCGAACACAGGGAAGGAGTGCCACCTTGACGCCCACCTCGTGGAGCACGCCATCGGGGACCTCCCGCTCGACGAGATCGACATCCTCTTCATCGAGAATGTGGGGAACATGGTCTGCCCCACCGACTTTCTGCTGGGGGCGGAAAAAAGGATCGTGGTGGTAAGCACCACCGAGGGCGACGACGTGGTCAACAAGCATCCCATGATGTTCCGCGGGAGCGCCATCGGCATCATCAACAAGATCGATCTCGCCCCCTTCGTGGGTGCGGACATCGACCGGATGGAGCGGGATATGAAACGCTACAACCCCGGGATTCGCGTCTTCCGCACGAATTTAAAAGCGCCGGAGGGGCTCGAAGCAGTGCTCGACGCCATCCTCGCGTGACGGTGGTCTTAAATAGATAGCGGCAAAATTATAGTAGCACGCTTGAGGGAAAGGAAAAATCGCCTCAAAAATATCGTAAATCTGGTGAATTGAATGCAGTGGCATGGAAGGTCAGTCAGGCTGGAAACAGGAGGCCGTTTACACAAGGCACGCGGGAAACGCCGGTCAGAGATCGGGCGTGCCCCGGCAGATACCCACGTCGGTGAGACACGCAGGCGCATGATCCGCACACGGGGCGGGAACCACAAGATCCGGGCGCTTCGCGCAGAGATCGCGAGCGTCGCGGATCCGAAGACAGGGGAGACGAAGCAGGCAAAGATCGAGAGGGTGGAGGCGAACACCGCCAACCCGAACTACGTGCGCCGGAACCTCCTCACCAAGGGCGCCATCATCAGGACCGATCTCGGCCGGGCACGTATCGTGAGCAGGCCCGGGCAGGACGGCGTCATCTGTGCCGTCCTGATCGAGTAAACCATACTTTTTTAGATCGCCACCACGCTGCCCTGCAGTTCGGCGTGGACCGGCTCTTTTGCGAGGTAGCGCTCCAGCGCCTCGATGGCGTGGATATCCCAATTCTCGCGGTCCGTCCCGTACTTCGCGGGCACGCCCTGCGTGGTGACGAACGCGGCCCTGTAGGTCGCGTCGGGCTCCAGCCTCTTTCCGCCCACGAAGAACTCGTGGATGCGGTGTCCCGGAGCGTTCTCGATCTTGCAGTAGATGCGGATCCCCCTGCAACGCTTGACGTAGCCGCCCATCTGCTGGTAGGGGTCGCAGGAGAAGGTGCGCTCGAGGTTCTCCTCCATCATCCCGGAAAGCTCGGCCCCGGTGAGGGAGACCGTAGAGACCGGGGGGTTCGTGGGGATGATGTTCCAGAGGTCGTTCTCGGTGACCGGGCCGGGGAGCACCGGGGCGCCGTAGCGCCAGCCGTTCGAAAACGCCATCTCTGCCCCGGTGGCATCGAGCAGGCCCTGCAGGAGCAGGTTGTCCATGGTTGATTCGAGCACCATGTTGCGGTTGAGCGGCGTCTTTGTCTCGCCCACCACCCGCCCGAGCCGCTCCCGGTGCGGGTCAAGGGTCCGGTCCACCATCTCCTGCACCTCGGGGTCGGGGTCAACCGCCTCGTCGACCACCACGAGCTGGTGTTCATAGCGCCTGACCCGCCGGTCTTCGACCTCAAGGTCCAGCCACCCGAGGAAGGAGCCGTGGCACCCGGACTGGATGATGAGGGTATCGTTCACCACCGAAGGGCGGAAGAGGCGGTTATGGGTGTGCGCCGAGAGGAGCACGTCGATCCCGTCCACCTCGCGGGCGAGCCGCACCTCCTGCGGGAAGCCGAGGTGGGAGATGACCACCACGAGATCCACCCCCTCCTCCTCGCGGAGTGTTGCGATATGCCCGGGGAGCTCCTCGTTTCCGAGGGTGAAGTGGATGCCTTCGGAGAAGGACGCGGGCATCACCTTGTCGACGATGGTCGCCGCAATGCCGATCACGCCGACCTGCAGATCCTCGGTCTCCGAGACGGTATACGGCGGAAAGACCAGTTTTCCGCTCGCATCATCGTAGCAGTTGTTGGCGAGCATGGGATGGGAGAGCCTTTTTGCGATCGATTTGAACTGCTCCGGCCCGTAGGCAAACTCCCAGTGGGCGGTCATCGCAGCGAGATCCATCTCGTTGAGGATGGGGATGAGCGCCTCTCCCTTTGACTTCACCGCGGCATAGGTGCCGTGGATGGTATCGCCGCAGTCAAAAGCCAGCACCTCTCCGGGGCGCTCCTCCCGGGCGGCCCTGATAATCGCCGCGATCCGGGCATACCCTCCGGCCAATCGGTATTCAGGCCCGTCCCCCGTCCAGAAGAGCTCCGGGTGGAGCTCGAAGTAGCCGTGCGAATCGTTCATCTGCAGAATGGTGCAGCGTGCCATAGGATCACGGTCTGCCTCTTTCCCCGCCGCAATACAAATAGCTTCTGCCGGAAACGATTCGCATACCTTTTTGGGATTGTGCTCTCCCATACTCTATTGATGCGCCGAATTTACCACAAGTTCCCCCAGCGGTGCGACCTGGTCTTTGATCTCGACCGCCCGCTCGCGGACGTCATCCAGTGCATCACCATGATGCACAATACCCACACCACCCGGAAGAAGGGCGAGGACCTGCTCAAGCTCTCCATGAAGGTCGAGGTCGCGGACGAGAAGACCCGGATGTCCCCGGTCGACAACTTCCCCAACCTCCCCCGCACCGTGACCGAGGCGGCAGACTTCCGGATCACCTACCACGAGACCCTGCTCACGCCGGACCAGAAGCTTCCGGTCTCGGTCAACCAGTTCCTCTTCCGGGTCAGCGAGATCCCGAGCGGCTGCGAGTGCTTCGCGCTGAAAGAAAATACGCAGGGGAGCCTTGACTCGATGGACTTAAAGCAGCTGATCATGGGAGCCTGCGGGTGAGCCTCACCATCACCATTGCCGCACCGTTCAAGACCATGCGGAAGAGCGAGCTGCGGAGGAGCGAGTTTATCTTTTTCCTTGCCATCGACCGGAAGTGGATGAACAAGGATCAGGCGCAGCTCCTGCTCGCCCGGGCAGAGAAGGACGGCCTCTTGCGGGAGAGCGGGGGTGTCCTCACCCCCACCTTCGACCTTGCACAGGTCACGATCCCGCTTGGATACAAGCCCCCGGGGGACCTCTTTGTCCACGACGACCCGGTCACCGATCTGTTGGAGCGGATCGCGAAAGGGACGGGGAAGGAGATCACCGCGGTGGCCGCCGAGATGAACGCGCTAATCGCAGAAGAGTTCGACGGGCACCTTGCGTCCGAGGCGGCCGTGGTCATCCTTGCCCGGCGGCATGACGTGCCCTTCGGTGACCTCCTCGATGCGCTGAAGAAGAAAGTGCGTGAACCGTAAGAAAATAATTATTTTGCTTCCGCGGCCTCTGGCGCGGCTTCCGGTTCAAAAATGCTTTTTAAGTCCTTTTTGCCGTAGGTGACG
>JAVVFN010000094.1:0-5805 GCA_032250645.1 Methanomicrobiaceae archaeon
ATTCCGAAGGAGATTAAGGTCTATTGAATTGGACACATGAAGCGGTATCTGAACCATCGAAAGACCTGACCTAGTGTAGTTGATGATCTTCTGGGTGAGAAGGAATGAATTGGGGAGGATGATCAACCTTCCATCTATCTCTCGCAAGATCGTATTCATAAGAGCGATGTCCACTACCTTGGACACGCCTGTGGTAGGGAATCCTCCAACCACAATCCAGTCCTCGAGCCGGATGGGTCGGTTCAGAATAATCAGGGCTCCCGAGAGTATATTCTGGATAATCTCCTTGGAGGAGAAGGCGATGATAATGGTGAGTATTCCCAAGGATGCCCCCAGTTCTCCCAGATTAAAGTGAAGGATATTCCGGACCCCGTAATAAATCCCCAGAAAGATGATCATGTACTGCACAAGATTGGCAAGGAGTTTTGAATTGGAGCGGCTGATTCGGCCGTCGAGTGTGCGCCGGATCAATGAATAACAGATGTTTCCGATCGCGATCGAGACAATCAGGATAAATAGAAAGAGTAACCCCTGGTAGAACGGGAAGGAGGTCGTGGTCACGGAATCTTCTTCTAACATTCGGTAATCCCCCTGTGAATGGTGAGCATATATCTTCTTCCCTGCATCTTCTTGGCCTCACCGATCGAAGTTAACCTCTTTTCGGAGACTGCAGATACCTTTTCAACTGGAGACCAAGAAAAACCAAGATCCCTATCCCCACCATGATACCGCTGGTTCCCAGCGTCTGGAGCAGCGAGCCGATAAACTCGGTCCCCGGAAGGAGGCGCATCCCCGGCATATCCACGTTCGCAACGAGCCGGGCGATGGTGGTCAGTACGAGCACAGCCGGGACCACATACTTTCCAAGAAGGGTCACCGCATGAGTCGCACGCCCCATCTCCCGTTGCAGGATTTCCTCTTTCAAAAACCAGGTGAAGACAACGGAGAGGAGAACCGCGGCGATCGGCAATCCGAGGGTCCCGATCGTCTCGTCCATGAAATCCAAGAACCTGATCCCGCCCCACATCAGGTTGACTCTACTATAACTGAGGGCAGAGGGGAGGCCAACCACGATCAGAGCGCCGATCAGGAGTACCGCAACCCTCCGACGGGACCATCCGGTCGCCTCCCGGATCGAGGCTATGTTAACCTCCAGCATGGAGATCGAGGAAGTGATTGCCGTGAAGAACAGTACGATGAAGAAGGCGAGCGAAAGCAGGATCCCTCCGGGGAGCTGGAGAAATGCCAAGGGAAGTGTGGTGAATGCGAGTTCCGCACCTGCGGTCGGAGCGAGACCAAATGTAAAGACAATAGGGAAAATGACCATCCCGGCAAGGATGGCCACCGCGAGATCTGCAAGGGTGATCACAAGGGCGGAGCGGGGGATATTCTCGTTTTGATCCACATACGCACCGTATGTGAGGAGGATTCCCTCCCCCACCGAAAGCGAGAAAAAAGCCTGGCCAAAAGCAGCGCTCCAGATGAGCGGATCTGAAAGGACGGAATAATCTGGAGTGAAAAGGAACCGCATCGCTTCAGAGAATCCACTGAGGGTAACCCCGTAGATTGCCATGCCTACAAGAAGCAGGATGGAGATCGGGATCATCAGGAGTGATATCCGTTCGATCCCTTTCTGCACCCCAACAGAGACGATGACCCCTGTCACCACGACGGAAAGGACAAAGAAGAGGACCGGCTGATAGGACCCGGTGAACAGTTCAAATGATACAGTCTGGCCAGTTGCAAACAGGACCACATAGCCAAGTGTCCAGCCTGTAATGACCAGGTAATAACTCAGGATGCAAAAAACGATCGCAGAAAGGACCCAACCTATCCAGGCGAAATAGGGTCTTATCGCCCGAAACGCGGAGACCACGTTCGCGCGAAAATGCCGCCCCATGGAAAGTTCCAGGATCATGAGCGGCATCGCAAAGAGGAAGACCGCCGTGAGATATGGGAGAAGATATGCTCCCCCTCCGGACTGGCCCAACACTGCCGAGAAGCGCCATATATTCCCAATTCCGACCGCTGATCCAATCGCCGCAAGAAAAAATCCAGTCCTTGATGACCAGCGGTCTGTTGTCGCCATATCAGCATACTAATTCTTCCCCATTGATAGATTTTTGCCAGTAAATGTCTAAATCAATCACGCAATAACCATATGAGAAAAAAGGGTATCGACCGTCGCCCGGACCGGTATAGAACAACCTTTATCAGGTCCATCAACATCGCCAATCTTTCGTCAAAAAGCTCCGGGCCATCATGACCGGAACGTCTATCAACTGCGAGACACTATCAACGTTCCAATCACATCCATACGAGGTGAACGATTTTGCGAACACGTACCATTCTTCTGATGGCGATCCTGGCAGTGCTGGTACTGTCGGTGGTCACTCCTGCAATGGCAGGGAAACCACAGGCCGCCACCTGCAAAGTCGATGTCCGGGCAAAACCAATCGATGGCGGATTCGGGTCTTACCACCTGTTCATCGTGCACACGGACGTGAAGGGTATCCAGACCTACTACCGCGGAGGCCCGGAATATGACTCTTTCATCTACTGGGGCGATATCGTCACAGAGTACGGGAAATATGTCAGGAGGACGATTGACTGGTACCCGAAGGCAAAATCGGTGACTGTGGCGAGCGGAAGCGATTTTTGCTCACTTAACACCTGCCTTGCACAATATGCTGATGCCATCGAGGCCAGCAACACCCCATACGCCCTCCTCGGGCCAAACAGTAACTCGGTAGTCTATACCCTGCTCGGAGACTGTGGCCTCCCTGAGGAAAAACCGGATGTCTGGGCCCCGGGATGGGGGATGTACATCGGGGACTGAACCCCATTTTCTCATTTTTGGTTAAAAAGGTAAGAATACTAAAAACAGTCCATAGATCCCCGCCTGCAGGAGGGTAAGCGGGATCCCGACCTTTGCAAACTCCAGAAAATCAATAGTATACCCCTGTTTTTCGGCATTCTGGATGATGATCACATTGCTCGCGGCACCGAAGATCAGGAGGTTCCCGGCGAGGGTGCTCCCTGCCGCGAGGGCGAGGAGACCTGCCTCTTCCACTCCTTCGGAAAGGATGGCGGGGAGCATGAGCGCAACGAAGGGGACGTTGGAGATGAACTGGCTCGCGACCACCCCGAGGAGGAGAATGCCCGGGATCCCTCCGATGAACGTTTCCGAACCCAGCATCTGCTGCGGGATCCCGGTATTCCAGACGCTCTGCATCAGCACAAAGAGGGCGGCAAAGAAGACCAGGGTATGCCAGTCAATCTTCCGGAGGATCTCGGTGCGCCGCGGCGAGAGGAGGAGGATGGGCAGTGCGGCCGCGAGGGCGATCACGGTAAGGGGAATGTTTGGACCTGTACCGATGAGGGCCGCTGCGACCTTCGCCCCGATGAGGAGGATTGCGATGAGGAACGCGGCGTGCGAGAGCAGGGAGAGGTGTGCATCGGCATGGAACTCGGGCTCATGGGAGAGGGTGCACTTGAGGAACTCCTGCGGATACCGCACCTTCAGGGCGAGGTAAACGAGGCCAAGCCCGACGAGGGTCGGGACGGCGAGGTGGACGGCAAAGGAGAGAAAGGGGTTTTCCATCCCGCCCGAGACGGCGATGAGCAGGTTCTGCGGGTTTCCGATCGGGCTTGCCACGCTCCCGGTGGTGACCGAGAAGGCGAGGACGAGGAGGAGCATCTCCGGGGAGATCCCGTATTTCCGCGAGAGTGCGAGGACGAAAGGGGTCCCGATGATCGCGATAGTGTCGTTCATCAGGATCGCGGAAAGGCCCCCAAGAATACCGATGAGCAGGATCACCAGCCCATCCACGTTCATCGCCCTCCGGAAGAGCGTATACGAAAACGGCAGGAGGGCCCCCGAAGAATGGATGGCCTCTCCGACCACGAACATCCCGAAGAGGAAGAGCATCACGTCCAGGTTGATGGCACGGAGGGCATCGAAGATCCCGATCTCCCCGGTGAGGAGGACCGCTGCTGCTCCCCCGAGCATGATCTGCCAGATACCCGGCCTGATGCCCGCAACATTCCGGGCGGCAATGAGGATCAGGACGGCAAGGAGAACGATGAGGGTGAAGTACGTCAATAGTCCTTCCTTCTTGCAGCAGAAAAAAATGCGGGGTCCTTTCCGGTTTTACACGACCTTCCCGAGCGTGGCGAGGTACACCACGAACTGTTCGGTCCCGTCGATTCCGAGGAGCGCATTGATCGCGTCATCATGGAAGGCGCCGATGGCACAGACCCCGCAGTTCACCGCCCGGGCAGCCAGGTACAGGTTCTGGCAGACATGTCCAGCATCAATATAGAGGTAGCGGTAGCCGCGTTCGCCGTAGCGCCAGGTCATCCGGTATTCGACCGCGGTCCAGATGAAGGTGGCGGCACCGCGGACCACGCTCTGCTGGTGAAGACAGACGGCACTGATCTTATTCTCCATCCCGGGATCCATGATCACCCCTGCAAGGCGGTGATCGAGGGCGCAGTACAGGTAGACTCCCGGCGCGAGATCCTCCACGTTGCTGGCGAGCACATAGGTCTCGAGCGCGTGCCGGGCTCCTGCAGAGGGGACATTCCGGAAGGTAAACTGGCCCTGCACGTTCTCCCGGACACCCTGCGTGCACCAGAGCAGAAAGGAGAGCTCGTCGAGGGTGAGCGGCGTCGGGGTATACTGCCGGACGCTCCTTCGCTCCTCGATCGCGACCCGAAGGTCGACCGGATCGACCTGTATGCCGGCTGGATCAGGAAGATCGATCACCCTTCCGGGTGGACAGGGGATCACGAGAGGAGGGTGCGGGACCCCTTTCATCTGGTTCGAAGGCTCGAGACGTTCGAATTTCGTCTTTTCCATGAATTCCCGGCCGGTATCAGCCATGGCACTACCTTCCCCTCAGCGGCGTGCCGCACTTCGGGCATTTCCGCGACCGGCACATGATTCCCGGTGACTTTGGTTCCTGATATCCGCAGGTCGGGCAGATACAGGCGTCGGGGGCTGCCCCCCTCCGGCGCCGGCCCAGCCTTCTTCCCATTCCGTCCGGCATTGATCCTTCCTCCATTCCAGGTACGGGGGAATGGGGGATCAGGAGAATAAATAGATGCCGGTGGTTCAGGTCCCGTACCGGTTGATGAGGCGGATGAGGGCGGCCAGTCCCTCGAGCTCCAGATGAAGCACTCCCTGCCGGTCCATTCCCATGCTCGTCTCGGCGTCTGCGGTGAGCATCTCAGGGCCCCGGACGATGGTCCTGGAGACGCCGTCCCTGCCGAGGACTTCCTCGGCCTCCATGAGATGCACGAAGGCCCGGCCCGGGATGATCACGGTCTCTTCAAGAATACCCGGATCAAGATCCCGGAGATCCCCTGCGGTGATAAGGCAGGCGATCTCTTTCTCTGTAGGCACCACGCGGCAGAGATCCTTCTCGCCGCACGCATCAAGCACTCGCTGGATGTAGGGGGCCGCAATGCTCCCGGTGATCACCGAAGCCCGTTTTTCCACGCGGGGGAGTGTGGCGAGGAGGTCTGGCTCCTCCAGAATAGCGAACGGGGATCCGATGGAGGGGTCCCACAGGGGCGTCCCGCTGATCTTCATCGAGAAGCGGTGGTTCAGGTCCGTGACAAGGTCCTGGAACTCCTCCACGGTATGGACCCGCTGGCCCCTGATGATGGGGGCGTTTTCGAGGATCAGCCCCTGCTCGATTCGGTTCGCAAACCGCATCAGGATGAGTCCCTTTGCACCCCGCTCCTCCAGCCACTCGCACATGGCAAGGAGGCGTTCGCCGTCGTTCACCCCAGGGA
>JAVVFN010000095.1:0-5787 GCA_032250645.1 Methanomicrobiaceae archaeon
TCCGTGATGACGAGGGGCGGCACGAGCCTGAGGTTGCCGTGGGCTGCACAGTTCACGAGCACCCCCTGCTCGGCGCAGGACTTCTGCACTTCGGGGCACCTCTCCTCGGTCAGGGAAATCCCGATCATGAGCCCGAGGACCCTCGGTCGGTGCGCCGCAATGCCCTGCCGGAACCTCTCCGCCTTCTCATGTATGGCGGGGAGGAGATCTTCGATCACTCCGATGGTCGCACGCGCTGCGGCACAGGCAAGCGGACCGCCCGCGAAGGTGCTCCCGTGCTCCCCTGCCTTGAACTCGAGGTCCTCACGTGCGACGATGGCGCCCATGGGAAAGCCGCTCGCGATGCCCTTTGCGAGCATGATGATGTCGGGCTGCACGCTCGAATGCTGGATGGCGCACCACCGTCCGGTCCTCCCCATCCCTGACTGTACCTCGTCGACGATCATGAGCGCCCCATGGTCGTCGCAGAGCTCCCGTATGCCCTTGAGGAACCCTTCCGGAGGGAGGACGACACCCGCCTCCCCCTGCACCGGCTCAACGATGATGCCTGCTGTATCCCCGTCGATGGCGGCGTTCACGGCTGCAAGGTCGCCGTACCCGACGAACGTGCACTTCGGCTCGAGGGGCTCGAAGGGTTCACGGATGGCGGGCTTGTGGGTGACGGCGAGGGACCCCATGGTCCGCCCGTGGAAGCCGTTCTCAAATGCGATGAACTTCCTTTTTCCTGTCCTCACCCGTGCGAGCTTGAGCGCCGCCTCGGTCGCCTCGGCACCGGAATTAGTGAAGAATGCCTTGTGCAGGCCGGTGATCTCAGCCAGCTTCTTCGCCAGTTCCGCCTGGCCAGGGACGTAATAGAGGTTTGAGCAGTGGATGAGCGAGCCTGCCTGCCGGCAGATGGCATCGACCACCGCCGGGTGGCAGTGCCCGGTGCTGCAGACCGCGATCCCTGCCACGCAGTCAATATACTCCTTTCCGTCGGCGTCCCAGACCGTGGACCCGCGGCCCCGCACCAGCATCATCTGACGCCTGAACGCGGGCATATAGTAGCGGGCATCTAATTCGCGGTAATTGTTCGACATTGCACTTCCTCACTCATATTCGATGGTCGCCGGTGGCTTTGGGGTGATGTCATAGACCACGCGGGCGACTCCCGGGATTGCGGAGGTGATCCGGGAGGCAATCCTGTCCAGTGTCTCGTAGGGGAGCCGGAGGGGATCGGCGGTCATCGCGTCCCGGGAATGGACCGCACGTACCGCGACGATCCACCCGTGGAGGCGGACGTCCCCCTTCACCCCGGTCCCGAGGCCAAGGAGGGCGGCGAAGCACTGCCAGGGGCGGTACTGCTCGACCAGCTCCTGCTCCACGATCGCATTGGCCTCCCGCACGATCGCGATCTTCTCCGGGGTGACCTCCCCCAGGCATCGGACCGCAAGCCCTGGCCCCGGGAACGGCATCCGGTGCTGGATCTCAAGGGGAAGCCCGAGGGCCGCCGCAACCTCCCTCACCTCGTCCTTGTACAGGTCGGCAAGCGGCTCGATGACCCCTTCGAACTCGATGTGGAGCGGCATCCCGCCCACATTGTGGTGGCTCTTGATCCCGCCTTCGCTCTCGATCCGGTCAGGATATATGGTGCCCTGCAGGAGGTGGCGTGCACCGGTCTTCTTCGCCTCGCGCTCAAAGATCCGGATGAACTTCTCCCCGATCACCTTCCGCTTCTCCTCCGGGTCCTCAACACCGCGCAGGGCATCGAAGAACTCGTCTGCCGCGTTCACGCGCATGAGGTTAGAGTCGCAGAAGAGCTCGCAGACCCGCTCGCTCTCCCCCCTGCGCATGAGTCCCGTGTCCACGTAGATGGGCATGAGGGCATCCCCGATGGCGCGCCGTGCAAGCTCGGCACAGACGGAGCTGTCGACTCCTCCCGAGAGTGCCATGACCACCCGGTCATCCCCCGCCTGCTCCTTTATCTCACGTACTGCATTCTCGATAAAACTGTCAACATGTACCATACCTTCACCTCTTCCCCCCTGCTCATCTCCTCGCCTCTTCCCTGCACGCCTTCACGAACCCGAGATATGGCGGAGAGGGGCAGGTGGGCCCGGAGGTAAACTCAGGATGGAACTGTGTGGCGATGAAGAACGGGTGGCCGGGGATCTCGCAGGACTCCATCCGGTTGCCGCACCGCCCGGAGAAGACGAGCCCGGCCTCCTCCAGCGCAGAGATCGCATCCGGGTCCACCTCGTAGCGGTGCCGGTGCCGCTCCACGATCTCCGTCTCGCCATAGAGCCTTGCGAGCAGGGAGCCGGGCCGCACCTCGATGCGGCAGTCGCCAAGGCGCATCGTTCCCCCGAGATCCTCCACCGCTTCCTGTTCGGGGAGGATCTTGATCACGTGCCTCCCCTGGCCCATCTCCTCGCTGGTGGCCTCCTCCCACCCGAGGAGGTGGCGTGCACACTCGACCACCGAGAGCTGGAACCCAAGACAGAGTCCGAGGAACGGTTTATCGTGGGTCCTTGCATATTCGATTGCCCTGATCTTTCCCTCGACACCTCTCGAACCAAATCCCCCCGGGATCAGGATCCCGTCGGCAGACTCCAGCTCGCTCACCTCAAAGGTCTCCGCGTCGAGCCACCTGATCTCCACCTCGGTGGAGAGGGCGCGCCCGGCATGCTTCAGGGCCTCCTTGATACTGATGTAGACGTCCTCGATCCCGTACTTGCTCACGATGGCGACCGTCACCCTGCCCGAATACTCCCGGCTCACGATCTGGTACCATTCGGTGTCCGGGTCCCTCGGTTCAAGGTCGAGATATTCGCTGATAACGTCCGCGACCCCCTCGTTCTCCATCTCCATCGGCACATGGTAGATATCCGGGACGGTCGCCGCACTGATGACCGCGTGCGCGGGGACGTCGCAGAATGCCGAGATCTTCTTCTTTGTCTGGGGGCCGATGGCGCAGTCACTCCTGCCCACGATGATGTCCGGGTGGAGCCCGAGCTCCCGCAGGGCCTTGACCGAGTGCTGGGTGGGTTTGGTCTTGTGGTCGCCCATGTTGTCCACCGGGACGAGAGTGACGTGCACCAGCACCATGTCGTTTTTCGGCAGTTCCCCGTGCAGCTGGCGGACCGCTTCGAGGAACGGCATGCTCTCGATGTCACCGACGGTGCCGCCCACCTCTACAAGGCAGATATCCGCTTTCTCGCCCCCGATCTCCTTCTGTGCAGCCTCGCGGATACATTTCTTGATCTGGTCGGTAATGTGGGGAATGATCTGCACGGTGGCGCCGAGGAAGTCGCCCCTCCGCTCCTTCTCGATGACTGCCCGGTAGACCTTCCCGGTAGTGATGTTGTGATCAGAACTAAGGGAGATCCCGAGGAACCGCTCGTAATTACCGAGGTCGAGATCCACTTCACCTCCATCAGAGAGCACGAACACTTCCCCGTGCTGGGCCGGGTTCATCGTTCCTGCATCAATGTTGAGGTATGGGTCGATCTTCACGGCAGTCACGCGGTACCCACGGTTTTTGAGCAGGCGGCCAATCGACGCGGTGGTGATCCCTTTCCCAAGACCGCTCATCACACCACCGGTCACCACGATATATTTCAAAAAATCTCTCCCCACCGAATGTTCTGTTTATGACATCATGTATTGGTGATACCCTGACATTATCCTTGAGGTACCCGGGGCCCGCTGCGCACTGCAAACGAGGCAGTACTCCGGGAAAGGATATGTCCGTCTTCTCCTGCCAGGAGTGCAGCGGCTTCTGCAAACGCAATTCTTTTACCCTTCCTGATCACCTTCCCCCTTGCGATCACGGTCCCCTCCCGGATACCCCGGAGGAATGAGGTCGTCTCCGAGATGGTGGCGATGGTCTCCCCCTCTGAAAGAAGCGTATAGAGGGCAAGGGCCATCGCCTCGTCAGAGAGAGCGGAGAAGATCCCTCCCTGCATCCAGCCCTCCCCATTGTACATGCGTGGCGTGACCTCCATGGCAAGTTCTGCCTCGCCACCGCCAAAGGAGCGGATCTCGATCCCCAAGAAGGTGAAGAACGGGTTTGCATCCCTCCCGTGCCTGCGGATCTCTTCAATATAGCCCATATTCCCTATCGCTCCGGTTATGGGGTGATGGTGCATAAGTATTCCGAACCGTTGATTCGAAAGGGGCAAAAGGTCCCGTGCCCCTGTACGATCCATGGAACCTGACGAAACCACCCGCCTGCTGAAGGATCTCGTGTGGCTGAATGCAGTCATCGCCACCGAGCTGATCCAGATCACGGAGAATACCTCTGCCATCCTGCGTCATGGCGAGATCCCTGCGAGCTGCCTTGTTGAACACCGGGCGCTGAGAGAAGAATCGCTCGCGATTGCTGAGCGCGTCCGTCCAGGCACCATGCTGGCGCAGCATCTCACCGGCCATCAATAACCTTCTTTTTCTCCGCGCCCGATCTACAGTAGTACCATGAGGCTGCTACTGGTTATTGCCCCCGAACAGTTCAGGGATGAAGAACTCCAGGTGCCCCAGAAGATCTTTGCGCGTGAGGGGATCGAGTATGATATCGCCTCCACGAGGACGGGCCGCTGCGAGGGGATGCTCGGCGCCTCCGCCGAGGCAACGCTCTGTCTGGAAGATGTGGACGCCCGGAAATACCGCGGCATCGTGATCATCGGCGGGATGGGTTCGCAGGACTATCTCTGGGGCAATTCCACGTTGATCTCGCTTGTAAAGGCCTTCTTTGAGAGCGGAAAAGTGGTTGCCGCGATCTGTCTCTCCCCGGTGGTCCTCGCTCAGGCAGGCGTGCTGAAGGGGAGGGAGGCGACTTTCTTCCGGAGCCCGGCCTCGGTGAAGGAGATGGAGAAGGGCGGTGCACACCTCGTGGACTTCCCGGTCGTCGCCGACCTTGACCTCATCACTGCAAACGGTCCGCAGGCGGCAGAGGAGTTTGCAAAGACCGTGCGAGAGAAGCTCGGGTGCTAGGGTAGGGGATTTGTAAGCATGGAGGGTGCACGTACGCTCGTCATCCCGGCGTACAACGAGGAGCGAAGGATCTCGCGCACCCTCTCCGGCCTTTCCAGGTTCCACGGTTCCCTGATCTTTGTCTGCGACGGGACCGACAGGACCGGTGAGATGGTAAGGGCATTTGCTAGAGATCATCCCCGCCTCTCCATCCGGTGCCTCTCGCCTCCGGAGCGGCTCGGGAAGGGAGGAGGGGTCATGGCCGGCATAGAGGCAGCAGAGACTCCCTTCATCGGCTACATGGACGCAGACGGGTCCACCCCCCTCTCTGAAATGGAGCAGCTCTTTGGCTTCCTTTCAGATCATGACGGGGCGATCGGCTCGCGCTGGCTCCCTGAATCCACGGTACCGGTTCGGCAGGGGCTGATCCGTCGTCTCCAGAGCAGGCTTTTCAACCTGATGGTGCGCCTGCTCTATGGCCTTTCCTACCAGGACACCCAGTGCGGCGCCAAGGTCTTCCGGAAGGAGGCCCTCGATGCGGTACTCCCGCTCATGCGGTCGCGGGGTTTTGAGTTCGACGCAGAACTCCTCTTCCTGATGAAAAAGATGGGTTTTTCCGTTGTGGAGGTGCCGACGGTCTGGGAGAACCGCGGAGCATCACGCGTGCGCGTCATCGATACCCTGTGCATGCTCTCCAGCCTTGTCGCGGTCCGGCTTGCCCATCTGAAATAACTATTTTTTTGCCCGGCGGATCCGTACCGAATCGGCGTGGGCGTGGAGGCCTTCTGCATCTGCGAGCGCTTCCACCACGTCCCCGATTGCTTCGAGCCCTTCCCG
>JAVVFN010000096.1:0-5715 GCA_032250645.1 Methanomicrobiaceae archaeon
GGCATCTACTCTCCGTCTTGGAATGGTACAGGGGACAGAGTCTGCAGGAGAGTCCACAGATCCCCATTTCAGGATATTGTATCTTCATCTTAAATCTGCAAGGAGAGTTGCCTTGAGTAGTGTATCTATCTTGCCGAAAGTTCAGCCCGAGTGTCCTGGCACGGTATGACACCGGATCCAGAAAAAAATTCTCTGGTTGAAAATCCACTTCTCACTTACCGAATCCAAACCCAATAAAAAGCTAATTTTGCGAAAATAAGGATGGGCTCGAGGAGATTCGAACTCCTGACCTCCGCCGTGTGAAGGCGACGTCATAACCAGCTAGACCACAAGCCCAAAGTGCATCGACCGGGAATTGAACCCGGGCTATTGGCTTGGAAGGCCAAAGTCATGCCACTAGACCATCGATGCGGGTGTGCCATGTTATTTTGAAATTTATGGGTATTAAAATATTCATTCAGGGGTTCTTTCACATCTCGCTCTCGAGCGCCTCGAGAGCGGCGACCCGTTTTTCGAGGGGGGGGTGGGTGGAGAAGAGCTTCATCAATGAACGTCCCGAAAGGGCCGGAATAATGAAGAACGCATTTGCGCCCTCGACTTCCTGTTTGCGCTCGGCAGGGATCTGGTCCATCCTCCCGCTGATCTTGTAGAGAGCATTGGCTAAGGACCGCGGGCTGCCGGTGATATAGGCACTCCCCCTGTCCGCGGCAAACTCTCTGTACCTTGAGAGCGCCCTGATAAGAAGGGTGCTCACGATCCACACGACGATCGAGACGACCCAGGCCACGATGATGGGACCCGACTCCCTCCTGTTGCCCATCGAGAAGAAGATGGCATAGCGCATCACGATGAACGCGAGCATGGAGAGGAAACTGGCCACGGTCATGGTCAGCACATCGCGGTTCTTCACGTGGCTCAGCTCATGCGCGATCACGGCCTCCAGTTCATCGGGTTTTAACAGACGCATGATGGAATCAGTCACTGCAACCACCGCGGCTCTGGGGCTGCGCCCGGTCGCAAACGCATTTGGCACAGAGGACTGCATGATCGCGACCCTTGGCTTGGGAATATCGGCGGTTGCAGCCAGTCTTGCGACCATGGCATGAAGCTCGGGATATTCCTGTTCGTCCACGATACGTGCGCCAGTACTCCACAGCACCAGCTTATCGGAGAAGAAGTACTGGACGAATGCAAAACCGCCCACGATAAGGAGCATCCCGCTAAAGCCGAGCTCGGGGAATAGCACAAAGAGTACCGAGAGGAAGATCAGGTAGACGATCAGGAGCAAAAACCCGGTGAGGACCATCCTCAGGGTCAGCCCAAAATCATGCTTCCATTTCATGTCAATTACTATAGGTGAATGCATTGAATAAATATATGTATCGAAATAATCGGCCGGAATATCGTAACCACACAATCCTGTAACACTATATGTTCGCACACCGATAATCTGGGAAGTGACGCGTGAATGAAACTGGATGAGGTAACAATAAGCAGGGCAATCCTGTCAGAGCAGTCCCGAACCCTGATTGAATATCTCAGCCTCGATGCTGCAGTGGTGGGAGCAGGGCCTTCAGGGCTGGTCTGTGCTGCAATGATTGCAGAAGGTGGGTGGAAGGTCGGCGTGATAGAAAAGAAACTCTCCGTAGGAGGCGGAATGTGGGGAGGGGGGATGATGTTCCCCCGTATCGTGGTCCAGGAAGAAGCCCGAAGGCTCCTTGAACGTTTTTCAATCGCGCACACCCGGTTTGAAGAAGGGTATTATGTTGCCCGCTCGGTAGAGGCAGTCGCAAAGCTGACTGCCGCTGCTGCTGATGCAGGAGCAGAATTTTTCAATCTTATCAGCGTGGAGGATGTCGTGATCAAAGAAGAGGGAAGGATCAGTGGACTTGTGGTCAACTGGACCCCCGTGGAGATGACTGGACTTCACGTGGATCCGATTACCATTGCATCCACATGCACCGTGGATGCCACCGGCCATGATGCGGTGATCGCACGCCTTGTTGCCCGGAAAGGAGGAGACCTCACGGTCAGGGGCGAGGGGTTCATGTGGGCAGACCGTGCGGAATCGCAGATCCTCCAGCATACACGTGAGATCTTCCCCGGACTCTTTGTGACGGGGATGGCGGCAAACGCGGTGGCAGGCGAGAGCAGGATGGGGCCGATCTTCGGGGGGATGCTGCTCTCGGGTGAACGTGCCGCTGAGCTGGTGTGCGGGCGTCTTCATCACGTCTGATTCCAGATGAATCACCGCGATCACAACTTTTTATAGTTCACTTTGGTAAACCCAATATATGGACGGCGCAGAGGGTGACCCCCTCGCCGATGTCGCATACGGACTGTTTGAGATCTCGCTCAACAATGCCCTCCGATCACGGCAGATTCATCTCTTTGAACTGGTAGAGGGATCGGAAGATTTTAGGGAGGATTTCTGCCGGATATTCAGAGATTTTGAATCCGAATACCCACAGCTCGCAGAGGCGCTCCGGAGGAGATTCGGGTCAGTCGATGCGCTCTACGAGCTGATACAGCAGGGAGAGGGGGTGGTACCGTCATGTACGCACCTGATGTACTGGATCATCCAGGACGCCCCCGATTTCAGGCCCGATGAGTCTGACGCAGAACAGATGGGAAAATGGCTGATCTTTCTCGAGAAAGAGGAAGTCGACGAGATGTGGAGGCGGATTAGGAATGCCACCTGTGAAGGGAGACTGGGGGTCTCGGCGAAAGTCAGCACGGAAAAGCAGCATCCGGAATCCCGGGACAGCCGGGGGGTGATCTACGTCTACACGGCGAACTGGGAAGATGAGGCAGAGGTAATGCGGGTGCGGGAGGAACTCAGAAAAATTGGGGTGAGCCAGCGTATCGGATATAAGAGGAATATCGAGACATTTGAGGGGGAGTACAGCGACAGGGGGAAAAAAGTGACATTCTACAGTGCGTGAAAAAAACGATGGATCAGGCCTTTCTCTCCCTGTTCTTCGGCCTCAAATGAGTATATCCGCATTTTCTGCACCGTTCTGCCCGCGGTGCATTTCTTGCATTGCATTTCATGCAAATTTTTACATTGAGCAATCGCGCTTCAGCTTCTGGAAATCGTGCCATATATGATACACCGGATTTTTCGTTCTATATACAAGGAATTACAGACTCTTAACAGTTTGGATTGCCTCAGATTTCAAAGAGTGTGCGGGACGCCCATTCACTGAAGGCCCGGAGTGCCTTTCCCCGGTGGGAGATCGCTGTCTTTTCCACAAGTGAGCGCTCTGCAAGGGTTTTCCCTTCGATCTCCACAATCGGATCGTAGCCAAACCCGGCATCACCACGGGGAGCGACAATTCTTCCCTCGACCCTTCCCCGGAAGATCTGGATGCCTCCGCTCCATGCACAGGCAATCGCCGTCTCAAAGAAGCAATGGGTATCTTCATTATCCTCCATGAGCCGCAGGATCCCCCGTAGTCCGATCGTGCGGAGGACATAGGCTGCATACGGCCCGGGAAAGCCCCCCAGTGCATCGATGGAGAACGCAGTATCGTCCACGATGAGGGGGCTTTTGATCTTGTAATATGCCCACCTTGCCTTCTCCCGCGCGATCTCCCCTACATCATCATGGCGGTATTCAGGGCATTCCAGCGGCACATGTTCGATCTCAACCCGAGAATCAAAGAATGAACGAACCTCCGCAACCTTGTGCGGGTTGCTGGTGACTACCGCGATCTTCACAGGTATCTCCCCCTCCTCTCGATCTCGCCTTCTCGCTTCAGCACGTCTTCCGCTCCAGAAAACTCTTCCTGGTAACCAGCAATGAAAGAAGCTCTCAAATCGGCTGCTTCGGGGGAGGTGCTTTTAAGCGTCTGAAAGAAGACGTGGATATCCACCCCCCTTGCCTCCAGTTCAGAGGAGACGGATGCAAGGCCAAAATCGATGAGCATGCACCGGGAATCACGGACCATGATATTGCTCGTGGTCAGGTCTCCATGCGTGATCCCAGCAGCATGGAGCCTTCCCACCACCTTTCCGGAATCCTGGACATGGCGTTTGGTGAGGGTGTGCTTCAGGAGCGTCCCCTCGATCCGTTCCATGACAATGGTATCTTCCGTGACATCGCTGATGATGGGAGTGGGGACCCCGGATCTCCGGGCCATTGAGATGAGGCGTGCCTCTGTCCGCGTCCGCTCGGCGATCAGCCGTGTATCGAGATCAGGCACGCGGTACCGTTTGGAAAGACGCGTCTTTACCACTTGGTCACCTGATATCACCACCACCGCCTCGGCACCCTGCGCCCTTCCGTTCTCCAGGACATCTGCCTGAAAATAGGAGAGTTCCCCAGTATCGGGCCGCCATGTGACCTCCACATCATCTGAACGGTATCCGGGGATGACGGGGGAGTGATCGACGGGGAGAGTATCTCCTGCATTGAGCATGATCCCCCCGGTATACGCAATCATTGCCCCATTATCTCCAAGATACCGTTTTTCAGGCACATAGAAGGAGGCTCCCCTGTCCTCGCACATGATGGCGAGCATCTCCTGCATGCGACGGTTCGCTCCCACCCCCCCGACGAGGAGGACCTCTTCTTTCCCCGCATGGGCCAGTGCGCGCTCCGTTACTTCGACACACATGGCAAATGCTGTCTCCTGAAGCCCCGCGCAGATATCCTCGAGCTTCCGAGAGCTCTCTTTTGCCGCGCTCACGAGTCCGGAGAAGGCAAGGTCCATTCCCTTCACCGTGTAGGGGAGGGGGAAAGGGGTTCCGGCTGCGGCAAGACGCTCGATTGCCGGTCCTCCGGGATGAGAGAGGCCGCGGCTCCTCGCGAATTTATCCAGCGCATTCCCGATCCCTATGTCCAGGGTCTCCCCGAATATCCTGTATCGAGACCGCAGGTACCCCAGCACCTGGGTGTTCGCACCACTTGCATAGAGCACAATGGGATCATTGCATCCGGTCGCCCACCTTCCGATCTCGATATGGGCGATGCAGTGGTTGACCCCGATCAGCGGGACATCGAGCGCAATTGCCAGTGCCCTTGCGGCTGTTGCAACAGTTCTTAAACAGGGCCCGAGCCCGGGCCCACGGGAGAACGCGATTCCTGCAATCTCCTCTGGATGGAGGAGGACCTTTCCGATGACCTCCTTCATCATGGATGCATGGTGCTGCGCCGCTTCCCTGGGGTGGATTCCCCCATGGGGCGGGAGATAGGGGGAGGAGTGAATCGCAACGAGATCTTCACCAAAAAGAGCTGCACTGAGGTTCCATGCAGTTCCCTCAATGCCGAGTATATGCCCCCTCTCAGGCATCTTCTGTCATTTCTTGTATTCGGTGTAGCCGCACTTGCCGCAGGCGAGACGGTCTTTGTGCTCTGCCAGCAGGATTCCTGGGCCACAACGGGGGCAATGCCGACGCTGGAGCACTGCCTTGTTTTCTTTGAGGGTATAGAGGCTGCTACGTTTGACTGCCATATTACGCTTCTCCCTCGCCCTCTGCCTTCGGGGCACCACGCATGATGAGATGCTTGGGCTCAAGACGCTGCTTCGTTTCCGCATCATCGTAGATGCGGGCCACTCCCTTCAGTTCCGTCTTTCCAAAGGTTGATTTCAACGAATCAAGGACCACCACATTCTCATCAAAATTTTTCAGGGCGCAAAGTTTTCCGAGGATCTCCTGCCTCGATGGGGTCGCCCCCGCGAAAGAGAGGACAAACGCAATCTCCCTGCG
>JAVVFN010000097.1:0-5677 GCA_032250645.1 Methanomicrobiaceae archaeon
GAAAGGATTGATCGGCCCCTGTGGATGCTGGTGGAGATGAGCGTATACCACCCGAGATCGGCGGACCAGTGCCCGATGATAAAGGATGCAGCGACGATGAACCCGCCACGAAGCCCGTCCAGGAGCAGCACGCTCCCGATGGTCACCCACCACATCCAGAAGTAGGGATTCGCCGCGCTGGTGAGCATCCCGGCGAGGTAGGGGTTCTCCATCATCCCCCCCTGGTCCCCCTCCAGAATGGCGACAGCGCGGCTTTCGCGGACCGTGAGAAGGCCAAAGCCTATCAGCGCCACCCCTCCCACCACCGCAATCGCACTCTGGTACTGCCGGAGCACGGCGGCAAGACCCCCGACGATGAGTACGAAGATGCCCGCCTCGATCAGGGCATGCCCGGCCGTCACCCGGGGACCGGCGGTCCAGCCGCATCTCGCCGAGGCAGAGATGGCAGCCAGCAGAGTCGGTCCGGGCGCAAGGGCTCCCGAGAGTCCGATTACGAACCCGACCACCAGCGCCCCGGCGATCCCTTCCATAGGGAACTATCCGCCCGGGACCTGAATAAAGGTGATGAGGGGGCAGGCTCTCCCTCCCGCGGATGATTTATGGGATTGCCGGATCCAGGTTCTCTTATAGCGCCATGAGGCTGCAAGGGGAGATCGTCACCGGCCTCAGGTGCGATCAGTTGGGTTGGTGGAAGGAGAATGGTGCGCTACCGTTGCAATGTATGTCACGTCTTTGAGTATGACAACCAGCGGGGCGATTCAGTGACCGGGGTTCCCCCCGGAACAGAGCCCGCGGAGTTTCCTGATGACTGGAAATGCCCCATCTGTTCTTCGGACAGGACGCATCTTGAGAGGCTGAAGACCGAAAAGGAGGCGGTGACCGCCACCCAGGAGGTGACCTGCCCTGTCTGCGGTGCGACCCATACCATCTCAGTATCCCATATCGGGATGGAGGAGATGGCGAAATATTTGGGGAAATGGGAGCGGTATTCCGACGAACTCGAGGTGCACATGGCGCATATCCGGAAGATCTCCTCCACGGGAGCGAGCATTATCGAGCCGATGCGGACCACTCTGCCTGTGCCGTCGTGGGACGAGATCCTCTTCCTGGGCGCACAGCTTGCACGCCTCCCCCTCAACCCGGATGAACCGGTAAGTACCAGGACCGTCATCGGTCCCGGCGCCGCCCGGCCCATGGTGATTGATACGCCGATCTACGTCACCCAAATGTCCTTTGGCGCACTTTCGCGTGAGGTGAAGATGGCGCTTGCCAGGGGGAGCGCCGCAAACCGGACGGCGATCGGGTCAGGGGAAGGAGGGATCCTCCCCGAGGAGCGTGAAGCGGCCTACCGGCATATCTTCGAGTACGTGCCCAACCGCTACAGCGTGACCGAAGAGAACCTGCGGAGCGCAGATGCGATCGAGATCAAGGTGGGACAGTCGTCAAAACCAGGAATGGGGGCGCTCCTGCCTGCCGAGAAGGTCACCGAGGAGATCGCCGCCATCCGCGGGTTTTCTCCCGGGCATGATATCGAGAGCCCGGCGCGTTTCCCCGATATCCGCACGCCGGCCGACCTTGCCGCCCGGGTCCGCTGGCTGCGGGAGCAATCGGGGGGGAGACCGATCGGGATCAAGATCGCAGCAGGGCACCTCGAAGGAGACCTTGCGGTGGCCTTCGAGGCCACCCTGACTTCATCACCATCGACGGGAGGCCGGGAGGGACCGCGGCATCGCCGAAGTTCGTGAAGGACTCGGCCAGCATCCCCACCATCTACGCGCTCCCCCGCGCACGCAGGTTCCTGGACGAGGCGGGGGCAGACGAGATCTCCCTCGTCGTCACGGGCGGGCTCCGGGTCTCCTCTGACTTTGCCAAGGCTCTTGCGCTCGGGGCAGACGCGGTGGCCATCGGGACAGCCGCGCTCATGGCCTGCGGGTGCCAGCAGTACCGCCTCTGCGATACCGGAAAATGTCCTGTAGGGGTGACCACGCAGACCCCCCGGTTGCGGGAGAGGCTGCAGATCGATATCTCCGCACGCGAGCTCGAGCACTTTCTGCGGGTCTCGACCGAAGAACTGCGGACCTTCGCCCGGCTCTGCGGCCATGCCGACGTGCACGCCCTCTCCCCCTCGGACCTTGCCACCATCAGCTCAGATATCGCGCGCGCCTGCGGCATTCCCCATGCCGGGCAAAGGCCCTGAAGGTCCCGAAGACGGGGCCGGAAAAAAAGGTTTTAATGGGAAGTCGCGGCAAAAC
The DNA here is from genome assembly GCA_032250645.1 of Methanomicrobiaceae archaeon. GTDB lineage: Archaea > Halobacteriota > Methanomicrobia > Methanomicrobiales > Methanomicrobiaceae > JAVVFN01. The sequence continues at coordinate 2,253 of JAVVFN010000097.1, forward strand.
GCTCCAGAGCTTTACGGAGTTCTGCCGGGAGCACGGGTTTTTCGAGCACCCCTTCCACTTCATCGGCATAGCGGCGGATCTCCTCAGGCCAGATATGCTTGGCAGTGAAGAGGAGAACGGGGATATCCTTCAATCGCCGGTCCCTCCGGAGGCGCTCGAGGAACTCCCAGCCACTCAACGGTGCCATCATGATGTCCAGCAGGATCACTGCAGGCCGTTCATTTTTGAGGATCTCGAGGGCTTCCAGTGCATTGCTCACCATGATGGGCTCCCAGCCGATGCGGGGGAGGAGGAGTTTCATTACCTCGAGGGTGGGGATGTCATCATCGACCACCATCACCTTCCGGTTTGTGCTCATGTGGCGACCTCCTTTGGCAGGCGGACGGTGAAGGTGCTGCCAGACCCCACCCGGCTCTCCACCTCGATGGTCCCCCCATGCATCTGGACATATTTACTGGCGATGGAAAGGCCAAGCCCGATCCGTCCGTATTCTCGGCTGAGCTTCTCCCTGTCTGCAAGGTAGAACGGTTCAAAGATCGATTCGAGGGCTTCTTCCGGAATCCCTGTCCCATTGTCGGTGACCCGGATCAGGTGGTGGTCGGCCTCCTCTGCATGCGTGATACTGACGTGCCGCGGGGGCTTGCTGTAACGCACTGCATTGGAGATCAGTCCGTCGAGCACCTGGAAGAGGCAGTCACGGTCTGCCCGGATGGTGACGTCAGGAGGGATCTTGATCTCAAACTCGGCACTCTGTTCATATCCGCCGATGCGGTTGACGGTCTGCAGAAATTGCCGGAGCGGGAACTCGGTGATGTCCAGATGAACCTTGGCAGAGTCCATCATTCCCAGCTCCAGCATCCTGTCCACCACCCGGCGTTCGCGTTCCACGTTCTCGAGGCAGAGGCGCAGGAGCTTGACGGTCTCGCTGTCCAGAGCGAAGCTCGACGGATCCTCGAGGATGAGGTGGAGGTAACCGAGGATGGGCTGGAGCGGGGTCCGGAGCTCATGGGCGGCGATATTGATGAAGTTACGCCACCGGTCCAGTTCGCGCTCCAGCTGCATGACCGAGTACTCCTCCGATGTCTGCCCGGTGATCTCATGCATGGTGCCGATGGTCCCGATGATCTTCCCCGCACCGTCCCGGACCGGGCCCATGATCATGGAGAACCGGTGTTCGGCACCCCCGATCTGCTCAGTGAAACTGAAATTGACGGTCTCACCACTGGTAGATACCGATCGTTGGTACCGGGTAATCTCATCGGCCGTCTCGTGGCTGAAGAGATCATAGGGCGTCTTTCCCGACGCCTCCGCGGGGTTGACCCCATAGAGCGGCCCACGTGCCCAGTAGAACTGGACGAACGTGCCTGAGTGGTCCTGCATGAAGATGAGGTCCTGCGAGGAAGCGATGAGTGTATGGAGGCGTTCCTTGGCCTGGATGAGATGTTCTGCTTCCCTCTCCTCGGCGGTGATATCCACTGCGGTGCACTGGATGGCGGGCTGGTAGAGGGCGTGCTTGCAGGAGAGGCGCATGACCCTGATCTCGCCCGACTTCCCAAGGAAACGGACCTTGCGATCCCTGATCGATCCTGAAGCCTCAAATTCTGTGAAGAAGGATTCTCCGTCTCCTTTCCGTTCCCAGAGCTCGACGGCAGGCAGGCCCACAAGTTTTGAGGGCTGGTAGCCCATGAGTTCGGCGAACCGGTTATTGACATCCAGTATCAGGCCCGATTCCCTGCTGCAGAGGAAGACTCCTGCATCCATATTCCGGAAGATATTGAGGTATTTGAGGAGACCTCCTTCATGGGCAAGCGAGGTGGTGGCAAGGACCACCCAGAGGTACATCGCGGCGTTGAGCCCGGTGATGAACGGTCCGATCGGGGTCGTCCCCTGAAAATAGTAGTACGAGGTGATCCCGAGGAATGCGACCACCAGTAACACCGTCGCCTGCAGACCGTAGCGGGGATACCATACCGAGATGAGGATGATGGGGATATAGTACAATTGGGGAAAGAGAAAGAGGAGAGGGGGGTAGAGGTCTTCGAAGGGGAAGGTGAAGGCACTGAACGTGACGAGAACGGAGACCATCACGAACGCGGCGATCACCCATATTTGAATGAGATCTCTCTCTTCCAGCCCGAAATTTTGGGTAAAATGGAACGAAAGATGCTCAGAAGGCATTTATGAACAATCTTCTATTCATGCTATAAATCGTTTCTCGTTTTTCGGGAAGTTTGCATGGCGTTCGGGGAAATAGCCCTCCTATGGAGGTGAAGTGCCGGCATATCGCAATCTTGAAGGCGAGCTCTTCTCTATTAGTGTATGCATGCGTCCCTTTGTTTTCATCAACTGCGCCATGAGCGCAGATGGGAAGATCTCCACCCGTGAACGGAGGCAGGTGAAGATCTCAGGCCCGGCTGATTTCGCCCGAGTGGATCTCCTCCGGGCAGAGAGCGACGCGGTGATGGTGGGGATCGGGACGGTCCTCGCTGATGATCCCTCTCTCACGGTGAAATCTACGGAGCTTCGGAAGAAGAGGGTGGAGAGGGGGGCATGCGAGAACCCTGTCAGGATCGTGGTCGACAGCATGGCCCGCACACCCCCGGACGCCGACATCCTGCAGAAAGGGGGGTGCAGGCGGATCATCGCGGTCTCACAGCGGGCACCGGAGGAAAGGCTCGCGGTACTCCGCGAAAGGGCCGAGATCCTCGTGATCGGGGATAGAAAGGTAGACCTGCCGCTCCTTCTGTCACACCTTGGCGAGAGGGGGATCGGGCGGGTGATGGTGGAGGGAGGGGGAACCCTGATATGGGGCCTTTTCCGTGACCGGTGCGTCGACGAGTTCTCGACCTTTATCGGGGATCGGATCATCGGCGGAAAGGACGCACCCACCCCGGCGGACGGTCAAGGCTTTGTACACGAGGAGGAGTTCCCCCGGCTCCGAATCCTGAGTTCGGAACGGATGGACGGGGGGATCCTGCTCCGCTGGAAGGTGGAGTACCCTGGCGAGGGGTTTCAGGCCTGAATCGTAAGGATCGGGACGAAAATTGTGATAGAAAAGGAGCGTCAGCGCACCTTGTATCCGAGGGACTTATCAAAGATCCGGTACTGGGTGCCATCCACAAAGAAGGCATCCACGACCACCCGGTCGGTCCCTGTGGTCCCCCTGATCACCACCGCTTTGTTCACGTTGGTGCCGAGGTGCTCTGTCACTACCTCTCCGGTGGAGAGATACGCGGTCACAAGAAGGTCCGAGAGGAGGTACTGCCCCTTACCTCCCCGGAACTCCACGGTGATAGTGGCATAGATGGAATCCTTGGTGGCGGTGACCTCGACCATTTTCTGGGATGGTACCGCGTCCGTGGGCCCGGGCTCAAGGGAGAACGTATCAGGTGGCAGGGTCGGGGGCTGGGTGGTGGGGACCGGCG
>JAVVFN010000098.1:0-5640 GCA_032250645.1 Methanomicrobiaceae archaeon
TCGTCGATCTGGTCACCGGAAAGCCCTGCGTCCTCCAGGGCCCGGGCTCCTGCATCGATAAAGAGATGTCGAAAGGACGTCTCCCACTTCTCTCCGAACGTGGTGCATCCTACCCCGATCACTGCGACTTTTCTCATCACTGCATCACGATCTTTCCTTTGTGTTTGGCATACTGTGCATAGTTCAGGTATATGGGATCTGAAAGGAGCGCAGAAACGGAGGGCGCCCCATCTCTCCTGAAGAAGTCGGACTCTATCGCATCCGTGACGGTGAGGTCAAACGCATCGCTCCCGGCTCCGGACCCAAACGAGGTCACAAAGATGCGGTCCCCGGGTACCGCCACATCCAGGACTGAGGCGAGGCCGAGGAGAGACGACCCGCTGTAGGTATTCCCGAGCCTCGGTACCACCAGCCCCTGCGCGATCTGTTCCCTGGAAAACCCCAGCATTCCAGCCACCCGTTCAGGGAACTTGGCATTCGGCTGGTGAAAGACCGCGTACCGGTATTCTGATGGAGCCGTACCTAAATCATCAAAGAGCATCCTCGCTGCCCCCTGCACGTGCTTGAAGTATCCGGGATCCCCGGTAAACCTCCCGCCATGCCGCGGGAACGACTGCCCTTCACGACGCCAGAAGTCAGGGGTGTCGGTGGTAAAGGAGCAGGTATGGTTGATCTCCGCAATGGGATTTTCGTTCCCTATGATATAGGCACCTCCTCCGGCGGCCGCCGTGTATTCGAGTGCATCACCCGGCGCTCCCTGCGCCACATCTGATCCGATCGCCATCCCGTACCTGATCATGCCGCTCTTTACAAGCCCCATACAGGTCTGGATCCCGGCCGTCCCGGCCTTACAGGCAAACTCAAAGTCGGCCGCCGTCATTCTCGGTGTGGCACCGATCGCCTCGCCCACGGTGCAGGCGGTGGGTTTGACCGCGTAAGGGTGCGATTCGCTTCCCACATAAATGGCGCCGAGATCGCGCACATCGATATCCCTTCGTGCGATTGCCGCCCTTGCCGCCTCCACGGAGATGGTGATCGTATCCTCATCCACATCGGGGACTGATTTCTCATACACGCCCAGACCACCGGTAATATCCGCGGGATTGGCCCCCCAGAGATTGGCGATCTCCTCCACTTTTATCCGGTACCGGGGGATGTAGACCCCGTAGGTGACAATTCCTACCATGATTTCTCCCTCAATACATTGACGATCTCATTCACTTCCATCTTCGTGACAAGGACGGTGATCCGGTCCCTCTCTGCAAGCCTTGTGACCAGCGGGTGCACCTCTGCGGTACTGATCCCCTGCAGCACCACGCATCGTGGCTTGAAGGGGGTGACTCTGATGGCAACCATCGGGGATTTGCCGCTTGACAAATTTGCAAAGATCAATGCTCGTTCCGTGCTCCAGCCATAGATCCTGTTGAACTCGTTTGAAGAGAGCTGCATGATGGCGTTCAGACTGTTGATGATGGTGTAGCCATAGATCATCTGGTCCATCGATCCGATCAGCAGGTGACCATCGATTGCTCCGGAGAACTCGGTGAGAGGGGTTGGAGAGGCATAATCGTGGATATCATAGATCACATCCTCGTCAAACTCGTTGTAGAGGATTTTGGCAAATTTTTTGATGTTCTTTCCACCATTTGCCTCATCGACACTCAGTATTGCGTCGACGATCTTTCCCACCACGGCTGTTCCGGGACTTTTTCTCCTCCCGCTCTCGTAGTCACTGATGACCGAAGGGGAGACGGCGAGCCGTTCGGCAAGGACGCCCTGGGGGATGTTGAAACTCATCCGCCATTTCTTCAGTGCATCACCCGGGGAGTCGGAAAGAGTGATTTCGCCCGCCATTTTCTCAGCAAGACGGTGCCGGAGCCCGGATTTCATACATTAGCTATGAGAACGGGAATATTATATAATTAACGAATAGTACTTCGACATTTCACGAAATCCGATCCTTCATAACTCATATATAGTATGCATCTCAATCATGATATGCATGGTGGTGACCGAAGACCTGCAGTGCCTCAAGGAGATCGCGCTCATGGGCGGGTGCACCGCGCAGATATGGGTATCCTCCCAGACGATCGGCAGTGCACTGAATATCAGTCCGCAGACTGCATCCCGCAGGCTTATTTCGCTGGAGTCGCAGGGACTGATCATCCGGTCCATCCGTCCAGACGGACAGTACATCTCCATCACGAAGGAGGGGGAGGGTTCGCTGCGTCAGGAATATACCGATTACTGCAGGATATTCGGTCGAAATGGAGGACACTATGTTATTGAAGGGACGTTGATCACGGGCCTTGGGGAAGGACGCTACTACGTAAGTCTGCCCGGCTATCGCACCCAGTTCATCGAAAAACTCGGGTTTGAACCGTATCCCGGCACATTGAACCTGAGACTCGCTCCTCCGGCCATCCAGGTCCGCAAGAAACTCGACAGCCTCGAATGGATCACCATCGAGGGGTTCACCGCAGACGAGCGCACCTTCGGGAGCGCCCGGTGCCTTCCCTGCACGATCCGTTCGATCCATTGCGCCATCGTGGTGCCCGGGAGGTCGCACTATCCGGAGGACGTCATCGAGATCATTGCCCCGGTAAACCTTAGAAATACACTTGGCCTTGATGACAGGGACACCGTTACCGTGGAGATATCAGCATGATCGAGGAAGCAATATCCGCATTGAAACGAGGGGAATTTATTCTTCTCTACGATTTTGACGAGCGTGAAGGAGAAACTGATTTTGCCATCCGTGCCGATGCGGTTACTCCCGCACATATACGGACAATGAGAAAGGAGGGCGGGGGGCTCATATGCACGGCAATACACCCGGAATCTGCAAAACGGCTCGGCCTTCCCTTTGCCTGCGATATCCTCACAGGGGCATTCTCGGAGAAGGAGGGAGATATTCCCTATGACAGGAAAAACCACTCCTCCTTCTCCATTTGGGTGAACCACAGGGATACGTTCACCGGAATCACCGATAACGATCGATCGCTCACCATCACCCGGGTCGCAGGAATCGTCAGGAGATCACTGAACGGGGGTGGGGGTAAATTCGCTGATGAATTCAGGAGTCCTGGCCACGTCGCCCTTCTCCGGGCAGCGGAGAAACTCCTTGACCAGCGATGCGGTCAGACCGAGCTTTCGGTGGCGCTGGCGGAGATGGCCGGGATCACCCCGGCAGTGACGATATGCGAGATGCTGGACGACGAGAGCGGGAATGCACTCTCCAAGAAAGAGGCCATGCTCTACGCACAACAACACGGATACGTCTTTATTGAAGGAAAAGATGTTCTGAAACGCTGGAAAGAGAAAGAGAGTTGATCAGGTCAATTATCTGATCTGCATCCTGCTCAGGGCATCATAGACCATCTGACGGTAGGTCTTTGGATTGGTATTGTAGAATTCCTGCGCTTTTCTTGAATTGTCGGTGTTGCCGAACTCATCCAGCCTATCGAGGGTGAGGTCTGCACAGTCAAGGACCCAGCAGAAATATTCCTCGTTCCCCACAGGGATGACCGTCTCCGCACGGACCGAGACAAAAACCGAACCCTCAGGGGTGGTACGGATGACCGGTTTTCCCACCACGGCGACATAGGTGTCGGGGGCGACCTGCGAGAGCTGCTGCATCGCGTCAGGCTGATAACTACCTGCATTGATAAAGAAGGTACCGGTCGGATCCTCGATGCGGGCCGTATAAAAGGCATTCTGGTCTCCCCGGCGTTCTTTCTGGGTCAGCCTTCCGCAGAGGAAGATACGGTTGCTGCGTTCTCCCGTGGGAAGGAGGATATAGCTCGGGCTCTTTTCATCATCCCCTTCCTTGAACTGCAGACGTGCTTCACGAAGCTCCCCGGCGAATATGCGCTTTGCGGGTTCACGTTCGAAACCGGCAAAACGTGACCTGTTATCACGGCGGGAATTCATGTCCCCCCCTCCTGTTCGGCTGAGCCGGCACGGTTGATCAGTTCGATATGCCTCGAAGGATCGCACCGGATCGTTTTACACTCCTTGACGAGCAGGGTTCCATCGATATCGCTTCCCGAACAGCTGACGTACCTGCCGATAATTGCATTCCGCATCTTCAGGAAGACATCATCAAAGCCGAGGGGGTTGTTATCTGCGACCTCGATCGCCTCATCCAGGGTCATGCCGGAGAGCTGCTCGGAAGTCTCCCGCTGGATGAGCACGTTCCTCGCAACCTGCCCATCATCGATCACCCCGGTGATACGGAGATCGTACCGGAATTTGTTCTGGATCTCGTGGACGGGGCAGTAGTTCTGCCGTGAGAGTGCCCGGTTGCACCCTTCCACCGGGCACCGTTTGATAAGCCCGGAACCAGATCCAAGGTGAACAAAAGCGCCGGTAATAGAGACGCTCCCGTCATGTACCGTGATATCCCCTTCTTCCGCCAGGTACATCGCAGTACTCAGGTTGAGTGAGAGGCGGCCCATAAATTCGTCTACAGAGGCATAATAGATGGAATAGACCACTCCAGGCTCGATCTTCTCCTTATTTCCATCCTTCCACAGCACGAACTTGATGATGCCGGTCTCATCCCCGAGAAGGCCGGTCTGCAGCATCCTCTCATGCCGGGGTTCCCAATCCTGGACGATCTTTGCCCGGACACTCCCGACTCCCGGCTTGAGCTCTGCAATGGGCTGGATGGACGGGACCAGTGCCCGGTCGTCTTCCAGCAGGGCGATCTTCGTGCCAGAATGGATCTTGAGACTGGGAGCCCCCCGGTATTCATCCACCACTGCCGCTTCGAAACGGTACCATCGCCGCTCTTCCAGTACCGGGGCTCCCGCCTTTGCCCAGACCACAAACTGGACTGCGCCGGTGGAGTCTGCGATGATCCCGCTCTGGGCCACGGCCTGCGAGGGTGGCTGCGAGAGAGAGACGATCTTTCCCTCCACGGTCACCCATTCACCTGGCGCAAGGTTTTTGATCTCGATGTGCTCGGGTTTCTGGGGACCGCTGCTTCCGAGGTTATATTCACGCAACAGCTCGTTGTATACCGTACGTTCGGCTTCTTCAACCGGAATCGCAAATTCGGATACAAGGAGCTGTAATTTTTTCGTTACCTTCTCGCGGTCAATACTGACCCCTTCGGATTCAATTTTACGGGAGATTCTTTCTGCTACTTCTGGAATATGTTCCATCCTACATCTCCACCGTGTACCTGGAATTATCAGGTAAATAAGGTACGGATGTGTGGTGCGAAAGTGACCTGGAACAATTTTTTTGGGAGGGTCCCGGGATCTCCCCCGGATCGGACCTTTTTACCTGGAAGACCCTCTCCGGTGTATTCGTCATGCAATTTATCTAGCCTGACGCACAATAATAATCACATGACACTGACTGCTGACAGTACGATTGCAGAGGTTCTCCGCGAAAATCCGGAGGCAGCCCAAACCCTGTTCAGGTTCGGTATGGGCTGCCTCGGGTGCGCACTTGCAAAGGGAGAGACCATACGTGAGGCAGCGATGGCCCACGGAATCCCGCTCTCTGAGCTTCTCGCTGCGTTGAAGATTGCAGAGAACTAAAAAATTTAGGTGATTAGGTAACATCGACCCCTAACACCCTTTAGTGTAGCATCAAATCGACCAGAGCCTCAAATAAATCTTTCCC
>JAVVFN010000099.1:0-5617 GCA_032250645.1 Methanomicrobiaceae archaeon
GGTCGGCATGATCTGCGATCTCCTGGAGCACCTGATCGGGGCGCGTGGAGAGGAGGATCATGGTCGCACCAGAGTACCCGGCCCTCTTCCGGCAGGCCCGTACCAGCAGGTCCCGGGCGTCAGGATCGGGGAGCAGTGACGGGTCGTACTCGATGAACGTCCGGCGATGAACCTGCTCCTGCACCGCCAGAGAGAGGGATTCCGGCGAGTCGACCCTCTCCGGCAAAAGCAGGTGGTGGAAGGGCGAGAGAAGGGAATAGATCCCGTTCTCCTCCCCGCTGAGATATCCTGCAACCTCTTTCTTTCCGGCGAGCGACCGCGCCATCGCAGGGATGAGGTAGGCCTCCGGTGCGATCAGGAGGGTAAAGCAGGCCCGCTGCCGGAAGAACGAGGGGTGAATGGAGAAGTCCATGCCGACGGGAGAGTCGCGGCCCGGGGGCTTAACGCTCCTGCCTGCGGATGCCGAAAGTGTTTGCGAGAGAGCAGCTCTCGCCGGCGAGTGTTGAGCCAGGGTAATACTTTGGGGAACCACTCCCTCCTCTCCCCTGCTCCCGACCCGCAGGATGGCGTCTACCCGGACCCAAAACCGGCTGCCATGGAGATGACGGGATAATCAGGGGAGGAGTGAGCGCGTGCAGGAGGAAACGTTTATTGCGAAGGTGCAAAAAACGGTCACTGTTCAATGGAGTGATTCTGTGTGGAGATCGTGAAAATTCCGAAGATGGACAAGCCGGAATATGACAGGCTGATCGAGGAGGGTTATCTGGCCCGTATCGCCTTCCAGGGCGAAAAATACCCTTATATCGCACCATTCCTCTATGTGTTCGACGGGAATTTCCTTTATTTTCTCTCAACCAAGTACGGACGGAAGAACGAGCTCTTCAAGCAGAATCCGTATGTTTCTGTGGAAGTCGAAAAATATACCGCTGACCTCTCGTTCTACACTTTCGTCACCATGCAGGGATATCTCGTGCAGGAAGAGGATGCCATCATCAAGAAGATCGTACGCAAGAAGTTCGTGGAGATGATCAGGAAGCGGAACCTCTCCCAGAACATCCTGGCTGCCCTCGGCCACCGGCCTTCCGAGCCGCTCGAGTCCATTGTCGAGGAGGAACGCTCCAACATCTGGAAACTCACCGGCGTGAGCGACATCGTCGCATTGAAGAATCTCTGAATTTTTTTCCCCGAGCTACCCGCCAGGAGGGGTTGCACCCCTCCCGGACCCACCCCGCAACAGGACAAAACCAATCTGGCATCTCCTGATCCAGAGGAGAAGTATCCTGTCCGCATGTCGGGGGCAGAGCCACCGTCAGTCATCTGCAATGCGTGGAAGGTTTAATATTGTAAAAGCAGCGAGAACACAGGTAATGCCCCACAGGAGTCCCCATCCCGTCCTTCTCCTCCTCTGCCTCAGCCTCCTTGCCGTGAGTGCCGGGGGCCATGTGCCGCTGACAGCGACCGGAGGAGAGAGCCTTTCCGATGCCGTCCTCATCGGGGACCCGCAAAAGTCATGGGTGGTATACGACGCGATCGAGGATGGCGGGGGCGTCCGCTACTTCAGGGTGGAGATGGGAGAAGGGGAAGAGCTCCGCCTCTCGCTCTTTGTGCCGGAGCAGTCTTCCTTCACCCCCGACCTCCTCGTCATCTCCCCCGGAGACGGGGGTGATCTGGCCCCTGTCCCGGTCCCTGAAGGGTATATTGCGGTTCTCATCACGGGCAGTTATCCCGAAGAACCGGATTTTGAGCCGTTCACCCCATCAGTGCTCTACCCGCTTGCAGAGTACTCAAGGGCTATCGAACGCCCGGGCACCTGGTATATCGCAGTCCGAGAACCTGCAAATGAAGGGAAATTCGGGCTTGCCGTCGGTTTCCGGGAAGAATTCAGCCCGGCAGAATGGCTCGGCGTGCCCTTCTCGGTCATCGCGATCCACCTCTGGGAAGGCCAGTCGCCGCTCCTGATCATCGCCCCCTTCTTTGCGGTGATCCTTGCAGCCCTTCTCATCCTGCAGAGATCAGGGACCCTGAAGCTCCTCGGAAGTTCCCGGCCCGCCATGCTCGGCCTGGCCGCCGGACTTCTCTGCCTCGGCTCGGCCGGGATCACCGGCTTTCAGATGGCCTTTGCACTCTGGCGTACCGGCTGGAGTGTATCGGCAGTGGTCACAACCCTCTTCGTTCTCGTCCCCGCACTACTCGGCATCGCGATGATCACGGCGTCGCGGAAGTACCTGCTGGCCCCCTCACGTATCCCCGGCATACAGATGGGGATATGGGGCATACTCGCGCTCCTCTTCTGGGCGGGATATGGAGCAGGTCCGCTCCTGGCTTTCGTATCCGCTGCGCTCTTCCTCGCCAGGAGGGTATGAACAGGAAGAAAGGTCGCGTGCAGCCTCGATCAGCCTGTCGATCGCCGCCTCCCCGTTCCCTTCCCAGCAGATAATCCCGGAAGGGTCGAGGAGGAATAACCCGGAAGAAGAGTGGTTCAGGATACCAAGGGACCTCCTGATCGCTTCGGCATCGCCGTAGAAGGTGACCACATGGTCATGGTCCTCGGGAGGGGTTGCGTTCCGAATCCCCGCATCTACGATGCCGCTCAGGAGCTTCCAGAAGGGGGAGTCAATCAGGGGAACCCGGAATGTCGCAATATCTGGAAGAGAGGCCTCTTCAAACGCCCTCACCAGTGCATCGATGCGTGCCTGCAACGGATGAGCGAAGACGGCAATCAGTGCGACGTTCCCTGCGGCATCATCAGGGAGCGTGCATTCGCTTCCTGCAAGCGTTCTGGCCATAATTTTTGGAAAAAACTGCCCGATAACCACGGGCTACCCCCCCATATTGATGATAAATGAGAGGGATTTTTATGCTTTTGTATTGCCCGTTCGGGTCAATTAATCTGGCTATAAGGGCATGAAGTGATACGATAGGGAAAATACGGGGAAGAGGAAATTATAAGGGCAGAGGCTTAATAAGAGGCTGTGATCTGGAATGGCGGATGACGAAGTCCATGAACTCTCGGATACCAGCTGGGAAGCGGCGGTGGAGAGGAGCGAGAGGCCGGTGGTGGTGATGTTTTACAGCCCATCCTGTCCGCACTGCGCGGCGATGGAACCGCATTTCCGGGAGCTGGCCGGAGAATTTGGCGCGCAGGTCTCCTTTGCGCGGATCAACGTGATGGAGAACCCGTGGACAGGAGGACGCTATGGGATCAGGGGCACGCCCACCTTCAAGTTCTTCTGTAATGGGAAACCGGTGCAGGACCTGGTGGGCGCGGTATACCCTGCGCTCCTCAAAAAGCGTATCGAGGAGGTGCTCATCTACGGGGAGGAGTGCGCAGAGCGTTCCACCGAGGTCGACTATGAGATCACCGGGTATGCATGAATCACCGGGCTGCAGAAGACCTCGGAAAGGCCCTTGCGCGCCTCGACGGCCACGGGTATAAGGCGTACCGCGATATCGAGGGCGCATATACCTTTCCCGGCTTCCGGCTGATCATCGACCATGTGCAGGGGGACCCCTTCGCCGCACCGAGCCGTATGCGGGTCAGGGTCCCGCTCGGAGAGGCGGGGTTCCCGGAGGAGGCGCTGGCCGGGAGCAGCCGACGCATCGCGCTACGGGACTTTCTCACCAGGGAATTTGCCCTGGCTGCGGACCGCATCGCAACAGGGAGGAGAGGGAGCGGCGGGAGCGGGGTTATCGCGATCGACCGGCCGGGCCAGGAGATCCTGGAGCGGACCAGCCTGCTCATCAACGGTCCTGACTTTGAGGCGCGGTTCGTGATGGGACTCCCTGCACGTGGACGGCGCATCGACGGGAAGGCGGCCGCTGCCATGCTGCGTGATGAACTCCCGGAGATCGTGGGCGAGTCCCTGTACTTCCACAGCCCCCAGCGCCACCGCCTCATCCGCCACCTCGAGGTAAACGAGGACGCCGACGCGCTCAGGGGAAAGCTGGCAGAACTCGGGTGCATCGGCTTTGTGGCTGACGGGTCGGTGCTCCCGAGGCTGAGCGGTGTCGACGACCGGCCCATGAAGGGGAAGGGGGTGATCCCGTTCTCCTCCCCGCCCTCCTCCAGGATCACCACGACCCTCCCCAACTGTGGAGAGGTCACGGGGATGGGAATCCGAAGCGGGGTCACCCTCATTGCGGGCGGGGGGTATCACGGGAAGTCGACACTCCTCTCCGCGCTCGAGTACGGGATCTACAACCATGTCCCCGGGGACGGGAGGGAGTACGTGGTCACCCTGCCCCGGACAGTGAAGGTCCGTGCAGAAGACGGGCGGCGCATCGAGCGCGTGGACATCTCGCCGTTCATCGGCACCCTTCCTTTCGGCCGGGGCACCCGTGATTTCTCCACCGATGATGCGAGCGGAAGCACCTCGCAGGCGGCGGGCATCATGGAGGCACTGGAGGTCGGGGCGGACGCCCTGCTCATCGATGAGGACACCTCTGCCACCAACTTCATGATCAGGGACCACCGGATGCAGGAGCTGATCGCGAGGGACCGCGAGCCCATCACCCCTTTCATCGACAAGGTGCGGCAGCTGTATACCGACCTTGGTGTCTCCTCGGTGATCGTGATGGGCGGATCGGGCGACTATTTCGATGCCACCGATGCCGTCATCTGCATGGAGGAGTACCGCCCGCAGGACTGCACCGCGAAAGCCCGCGCGATCGCAGAGAAATATGCGGCCGAACGGAAACCTGAAGGGGGGGAGTGCTTCGGGGAATTCCGTCAGCGCATACCGGTGGGCGAGAGTTTTGACCCCGGGAAGGGGAAGCGGAAGGTGAAGGTCGCGGCCCGGGGGAGGCGGACTATCCTCTTCGGGCGACACGCAATCGACCTTTCCGCCGCAGAGCAGCTCGTCGATTCCAGCCAGACCCGGGCGATCGGGAACGCCATCGTCTACGCGACCCGGTACATGGACGGGAGGAGGACCCTTGAAGAGGTGATCGGGCAGGTGTTCGCCGATATGGGGAGAGGCGGGCTGGACGTGCTCGTCCCCGGCCCGTGGGGTGACCTTGCCGCGTTCCGGGCGCATGAACTGGCCGCCGCCATCAACCGGCTCAGGACGGTGACCATGCGCCAGAGAGACGGTGCCTAGCGGATCTCGACGTGCTCACCCTGCACCATGAAGTAAATCTTCTCTGCCATCAGGCAGGCATGGTCCGCGCACCGTTCCAGGTGCCGGGAGAGCGTGATGCTGTCGATGCAGCTCGGGATGTTCTTCGGGTCTTCCATCATGTAGGTGAGGCATTCCCGGAAGATCGATGTCCTGAGGTTATCGACCACATCATCCCTTTCACTGAACCTCTCGATGAGAGAGAGGTCCCATGTGGCATACGCGTTCAGCACATCATCGATCATGGCAAATACGAGGTCACCCATATGGGCAACGCTCCTGATATTCGGGACTCTTGGAGCCTTTGAGAGGAATATCACCAGTTTTGCGATATTCTTGGCGATCCTTCCCACCCGGAAGAGGGAGTAGTTCATCTGGTTGATGCAGGATATGGTCCGCAGGTCTTCACCCATCGGCTGGTAGAGGGCAACGAGGCGCAGGGACCTGTCTTCAATGTCCTGCTTCCAGCTGCGGAGCCGTTCCTTCCGTGCCTTGACTTC
>JAVVFN010000009.1:0-14963 GCA_032250645.1 Methanomicrobiaceae archaeon
TGAACCGGTGGGCAAAGATCTCCACATCCAGAGAGAAGAGGAACGCGCCATTGGGCAGCGTGCGGGTCTCGACATGGGGGAGTGAGGCACGCATCTGCTCCTCGATCGCGGCATTGGCCTCGCTCACGAGGTGTGACACCAGGGCCTGGTGCCGCTCCGGTTCGCCCTTGAGGTTGAGGATGTCCTTGACGATCTCGCGCCCGTCGTTAAAACGGAGCCAGAACTGCTCGTAATCAAGAGCAAGAGCAATATTCATGCAATGCTCCTCGGGGTACTCCCCTGCCACCAGCTCCAGGTACCGTCCCCGTTCGACGGCTTCGCTCCGGTCTCCGACCGCGGCGACCGCGGGCAGGTGCCGGATCACGCCCTCCACCGGCGGATGAATCAGGCGTGCGATCTCTGTGCCGAGCATGCCGGCGGTGATCCCGAAGTCCCCGCCCGCGTGGTACGGGTTCACGTGGGCCTCGAGGTACCTGTCCACCGTCCTGTCCGGATGGTGATGGTCGACCACCACAATGGGGAGATCATAGACCTTTGCCATCCGGAACGAGGGCTCGTCCTCCTCGGTGGAACCATTGTCCATCATCAGGATAAGCGGGAGCTTCTGGCCGAACCGCACGTGGTCCTTGGTGGCAAAGTCAAGGTCCCTCGTTACGTCCTCGATCTCGTAGAAGGGGGCCTTGGACGGCGCCCTCTTGAAGAGGTAGTTCTCAGAGTCAGGGTCGCCGCCTTGCGCCCTGATCAGCGAGAAGACCGCCTGCTCCACCGCCACGGCAGCGCTGATCCCGTCCGCGTCCGCGTGATGGCGCAGCACGATCGGCTGCGAGGTGAAGATCGCCTTCCTGATGATCTTGGCGACCTTTCGCATCTGGGGCCTGAGCGCTTCGAGGATATCGCTCTCGATAAGGAGGGGGATCTCTTCCGGCTCCGAACGGGCGTCGAGGGCCTGCTCGATGCGCTGGCGCACCGGTGCTGCTTCCTCTCCTTCGAGGACGAAAAGGGAATCGACCTCGATCTGGAGCTGGTTCTGGCGCTTCATCACCTCTCCGGTGAGGGAGACGATATCGCCCAGTTCCACTTCAGGATATGCACGCACCCCGGCCTCCACGAATGCAGCGGCATTCTCGCTCCCGCTCTCGTCCACGATGGTGAAGATGGTGGGGCCCGTGGTCTGCTTGATCTGGGCGGTCTCCCCCTCGACCGTCACCGTCCTCCCGATCTTTGTCCTGAGCTCGGAGAGCCTGATGACCGGGCTCTGCGTGGTCACCTGCTCGGTACGGAAGACCCTCGGAGCGTCTACCTCTGCAAGGTCGATATTCCCGTTGTTCCTGATCTTGAGCACCCTGACGAAGATGCGATCCTTCTCCTGATGCTCGGACCGCACATTGCTCTTGTGCACGAGCCCCTTGACCTGATCATTAAAGAGTACGAACGTGCCGAACGCCGCAAAACCCTGTACTTTCGCCTCGTAGATCTTTCCCTCTTCCACCGCATCGATGCCGCAGCGTGGCCCGAGCCGGTATACCACTGTGTCCAGTTCCTCCATGTCACTCCTCATTCTTTTTGCGCACGCCTGCCAGGTCGTAGAGCCGACATTCGCCGTCCCTTCGCCCCTTCGCGATGATGGTATCCCCGGCCTCCAGGAGATCGTTCTTACGGGGGCGGTACTTCCACCGGCGGCCGTGCTTGATGGCGAGGACCACCATGCCGGTGATGGTCCCAAAGGAGGCCTCCTTGAGGCTTTTTCCCACCAGGGGAGAGGTCGGGGCCACCTCCACCTTGGTGATGATCTCGTCAGATTCACGGACGATCTTGCGGAAGACCGGGGGGATGTCGATCTCCCGGAGAACGACGTCCACGATCGCTCCTGCCGCATTGCTGATGTTCTCGGCGAAAGATGACATGTACAGGAGTCCGTGGAGATACTTCACGTCCGGGATCTTCTTTGCGGCCTCCAGCACCCAGTGGTCGAGCTCGTAGCGCATGTCGTCCATCCGTTCATCGAGGGCAACCACCTCCCGTGCGACCTCCTGGCTGTTGAAGAGGAGGGCCGTATAGGCAAGGCCGACTGCGAGCTCGCTGGCATCCTTCATCTTCACGATGAGCCTGACCGCTCGCCCGAGGTCGTCGACGATAAACCCCGTCTCTGCCTCGGGGGGAGGTGCGGCCGGGGAGGAGCCTGCCATCCTGCAGAACGGCGCCACTCCTACCGCAAGTCCCTTTGCAATGATGATATCCCCTGCCATCATCCGGGAATCCCGGTCAGGGTCATAGATCCAGCCGCCTCCCCGGCGTATCGCGATGACCCGCATTCCGGTAATACTCTGCAGTTTCACATCACCAAGGGTCTTTCCTGCCAGACCGCTTGCCTTCCGGATCTCCACGCGGATGGTGACTTCCTCGGCTTCTGGAAGAGCCGAGAAGAGTGGTGCCGGGAACTTTACGTCCTTGAGGATGATCTTGGCGATCTCGGACGCAGAGTTGGATATCTTCTCTGCAGATTCGGCCACCTGGAGGAGGCCGCTCATCGACTCTGCCTCCTCGACCCTTCGCGAACCCAGGATGCTCTGGATTCTCGCATGGTAGACGAGCTGGTTCATCCCCTCCTCGAGATTGACGACCTCGCGGGCGATCTCCTTGCTCTGAAATAATATCGCAGAATAGGCAAGGTCCACCATGAGTTCAGAGATGTCCTTCATCTCGATGAGGGCATTCTTGAAGCTGATGGGCTGATATTCAAGTTCCGTCATGAATTCGTGTCTCGATTGTGAGTGTACATTAACATCAAACCACTATATTAATCACTGCAATGATCACCACTGCTCCCAACAGGTCAATCGTGCTGGTAATGACAGGAATTCCGAAATTATCAGGATCGAGCCCATATCTGAAAGAGAGTGTCGCCGAGAAATAGGCGATCACGTTCACCAGCGAGAGCACCACGAATCCAGCCCCGAGGCTCACGGCCATCAGCAGGGGAAGACCTGGAGTGGTAAGACCAAGAACTACCGCAGCCAGGTGTGCAATCAGGGCAAGGAGCGGAATTATCACGGCGCCATACAGGTACGTGGTCAGGAAAAAGGGGACCACCTCGCGCTCCGGCACGATCGAAGGGTTGAGGGTCCCCATATGCATACTCGTGGACAGGCGTGAGCAGAGGATCCCGCCGATCGAGCCGCAACCTCCCATAAAAGGAGGGATCAGGATGAGGAACGCAGCCCAGGCGATGAGCGTTGCAAGGTCGATCGCATAGATGAGCCCGGCGATGGTCGTGAGAACGGACAGCAGGACGAGCAGCGGAAGCCATTCGTGCACAATCTTTCTGACCTGCCGTTGGCCGGAAAAGGAGTGGACAAGGCTTGCCGCCGTCAGGAGGAGGGCAGCCACGAAGAGTACCATCCTCGTCGTGGGGGTGGCGCTGGTGATCAGGAGGGCGGTGAAGAGCAGTACGGGAAGCGTGACAAGGTCCCCGGACGTCGTCACGGTGGGGGCGGCGATCATATCAAGATCGAGGTTAAAACGGTAGCAGGAAAGGGAGATCCCCAGCGTGATTAGGGTGATGATCAACCCGGAGAGGATTCCGGCAACGACCGAGATGAGGACGATGTCCGAGAGATCGATCACCGGTATCCCTGAGAAGATACTCCCCAGATATGCAGCGATCCCCAGTACGAACGCGATGAGGACCGTGATGATGATGGACGCCCTGATATTGTCGCCCAGTACAGAGTTCCTCCGGAAATCCACCTCAAAGGTGCCCACGTGCATGGACGATGAGAGCCGGGAGGCAAGGACGCCGGCGATGCTTCCCCTCATATTGATCAGCGGGGGAACGAGGACCATCAGCCCGGGAATCAGTTCCAGCACGTGCCGCTGGCTACCAAGAAAGATACCGGCGAAGGTGGCAGCAATGCTGCTCGCAAGCAGTGCTCCAAGACCGAGCAGGATGAGCCTCTGCTCGCCGTTGATGCGCGCGGGGCTCACTGTCACCACCTCCCACCTTCATCTCATCATCCCCTGTAGAAGAGTTCCCGCATCGAGAGATCGTCCGGAACGAACACTTCTCCTGAGAATTGTTTTTTTGCATCCCGTATATGGTTTGCTGTAGTTGAGTACCGGGAGCTGATGTGCATCAGTGCAAGGGCGCAGGCAGAGAGCCTGGCGGCCACTGCAGCCGCCTCCCCGGCAGTCGAATGGAAGACCTCGGCCGCCCTCGCCCCTTCTGCATCGTCGAAGGTCGCATCATGGATGAGCAGGTCGGCCCCCTCCCCCCACTCTTCCCACCCCTCGCAGCCGGGCCGGGTATCCCCGGTGTAAACCATCTTCCTTCCCGGACGGGGCGGCCCCATCACCTCTGCAGGCTCCACGAAAAGAAGCCTCCCGTCCCGCTCTACCTGGACGTGCTCACCATGCTGGAGGCGGCCGAAGAGCGGCCCCGGCGGCACACCGAGCGCAATCGCCCGCTCCCGGTCGAACCTGCCGGGGCGGTCGTCCTCTACCAGGATGTACCCGAGGCTTGCGATCCCGTGGTCGGTGGCAAATGCACGCACCCGGTAGCCCCCGAATACCACCTCGTCCCCGTGGGAGAGCGGGATGGCAACGAGGGGAAACCGCTTGTGGTTCCGTGAGATCTGGTGAACCGCGGCGCAGAACTCCCTGACCCACTCGGGGCCGTACACACGGAGCGGTTCGGTACGTCCCATGAACCCGAGCGTCTCGAGGAGGCCGAAGATCCCGAGGAAGTGGTCCGCATGCCAGTGGGTGATGAAGACCGCATCCACTGTAAAGCCGGTCCGGGCCCTCATCATCTGCTGCTGGGCCCCTTCCCCGCAGTCAAAGAGGAGGGTGTCCGATCCCCGGCGCACCATAATGCAGGAGGTATTCCTCTGGGGGGTCGGCAGCGCCCCTGCCGTGCCAAGGAAGTGGACAAAGAACGTCTCCCCGGCCATCAGAACCATCTCCGGAAGACCTCAAGGCTCTGGCGCGCCTCGATGAGGTTGCGCCCCTCGATCACGCACACCCCCGAATAGCTCTCCCGTACAAGGGGGCCGACCTTCTCCCACGGGATCTCGCCGTCGCCGAGCGCGAGGTGTTCGTCACGGGACCCGTGATTGTCGTGGAGGTGGAGGTGGTCGGCGTCCGGAAGGCAGGGGAGGAACTGGTCCAGTTCGCCCACGTTATTCGCGTGGCCGATATCGATGGTGACCCCGATCCCGGGGATGTCCTCCGTCATCCCGAAGAGCTCTCCGGGCGTGCGGCAGAGAAACTCCTCGATATTGATCATGTTCTCAAGGCAGGTCAGCACCCCGCAGTCCTCCGAGACCCTGCCGATCTCCGCGAGGGCCTCCCGGTGCAGTCCCCAGACCCTGTCAGGGACCAGTTTACCGGCAGGCGAGAGGTAGCCCGGGTGGATCGTCACCCGGTCGCTAAAGTCGGCAGCGTGCACGATACAGGCGGTGACCTGGCGGATGGATTCCCGGTAGATTGCATGGTTGAGGGAGGCGAGGTTCAAGTCCGAATAGGGGGCATGGACCGTGGCCCCGAGATTGGTGGAGTCGAGCACCTCCCGTATCCGGGAGAGGTTCTCGGGTACATCCAGCCGGAAGTTACCCTCCGCAGAGATCTCCCACCCTTCATACCCGGATTCCTCGATGCCATAGACCCATTCGATCGAGTCCCAGACCCGGGATGAGGAGGCAAAGTACGGGGTTCGCATCGTCATGCCCCCGCGTCCAGGAGGACGTTCCTCACCTTCTCCCGGAACATCGAGAGGGATCTTTCGTTTCTGATGGTAATGTCCGCCATGCGCAGCGCATTGCCCAGGCCCCAGCCGAGTTCACGGGAATCCCGGAGCTCGAGTTCTTCCCTTGAAGCCGGATCGTCGGACCGCCTCCTGCTCCTGAGCCGCTCGAATCTGTCATCGAAGGAAGACTCGATCCCGATCAGCAGAAAGTCTGCAAAATGGTCCCTGAAGGCCCTGACCTCCGCCTCGCTCCGGATGCCGTCCACGAGCACCACCTCTCCTCCTGCCGACTCGATCTCGGGGATGGTCAGGCGGGCGATGATATCCCGTCCCAGCTCCTGCCGGAGACGTGTTGCCATCGCCCCGAGGTTCTCGTCGGTGGGAGGAATCCCCTTCTCTGCACAGGCGCGCCGGATCGCATCGCCCATCACCACCACCGGGACCCCGATCTTCTTTGCGACCTCCGAGACCTCTCCCTTCCCGCTCGCGGGAAGGCCGACGACACCGATGACCTTCATGTACTTCTCCGCGCCTGCATGATATCGGTGAGCACGATCGACTCGGCGATGATGATCCGGTTCTTCTCGTACACCACCTCTCCGTCCTCCCGGGTGCGTATCCTCACCTTCCGCCCGATCTTATCGGCGATTCTCTTCAGCTCGTCGAAACTGAGCGGGGGGATGTCGCCCTCGACCCCCTGCTGGAGGACGAAATCAACGCCATCGGCCTCTTTTGCAATATACTTGACATCATTCTCTCTCCCCCGGAAGAGGGTGTTGACCACCTCGAACTCTGCAAGCCTCCCGTCCGAATAGGCTTCCCTGCAGAGGGCAAGCGACCGTTTGACCTTTGCGATGACATCAGGTCTGACCTTGAGCAGGTTATGGTAGTGCTCCCAGCGGGTCTTGATATCGAGCGATATTTTGTCCACGACCTCCTCCCCGATAAGAAGCTCCAGCGTCTCGGGGAAGACCCCGTTCGTCTGCACCCCTACTTTCAGATCCATCCCTCTGGCCTCCTTCGCAAGCGCAAAGAGTGGATCCTTCTGCATGGTCGGCTCGCCGCCGGAGAAAACGACGCCGCTGACAAGGAGCCGAGAGGACCGGATCAGGCTGGTGACCTCCTCGATGCTCCGGCGATCCTCACCGGTCTGGAGCGTACGGTTATGGCAGTAGTGGCACCGTACCGGACAGCCGCGGAGGAAGACCGTGCAGACTGCCCACCCGGGCCAGTCAACCGTACTGAGAGGAACAAAACCCCCGAAATTCACATCCAAAGGACCACCAGTATTACACAATTTTGCGAGTTTCTTACACTTCAAGGTATAGCATCCGGAACCTCGCGCAATAAAACGCAAATGAATCTGCGTTTAGTAAAACAAATTTACTTGTGGAGAAAACAAGCGAAATTTATTCCAGATTTGATAAAACAAGGGTTTATCAGGTCTTTTCACCAATTCAATACGCATGACGCTCATCGAGGATGCAAGACGGGGAACGGTCACTGAGGAGATGAAAACGGTTGCCAGAGCCGAAAGGGTCACCGAGGATTTCGTCCGGCGTGGGGTGGCGGCAGGGCACATCGCGATCCCCCGTTCGCCCTACAGGGAAGTCCGGATCTGCGGGATCGGAAAGGGTATGACCACGAAAGTGAACGCGTCCATCGGCACATCCACCGATATCCATGACGTGGAGATGGAGGTGGAGAAGGCAAGGATGGCCGAGCTTGCCGGGGCAGACACCCTCATGGAACTCTCTACCGGGGGTGACTTCCTCGAGATCCGCCGCAGGGTGATCGAGAACACCACGCTCTCTGTGGGAAGCGTTCCCCTGTACCAGGCGTTCATCGAGGCGGCACGCAGCAGGGGAGGCGTGGTCTTCATGGAGCCCGACGACCTCTTCCGCATCACCGCCGAGCAGGCAGCCATGGGCACCAATTTCATGGCCATCCATACCGGGATCAACCTCGAGACCATGAAGCGCCTGAGAAACCAGGGGAGGCACGGGGGGCTCGTCTCCCGCGGCGGCGCCTTCATGACCGCGTGGATGATCCATAATGAACAGGAGAACCCGCTGTACGCGGAATTTGACTACCTTCTCGAGATCATGAAGGAGCACGATGTTACCTTCTCGTTCGGGAACGGGATGCGGGCGGGCGCCTGCCATGATGCGACCGACCGTGCCCAGCTGCAGGAGCTGATCATCAATGCAGAGCTCGCGGACCAGGCGCACGAGTACGGGGTCACCACCATCATCGAAGGCCCCGGACATATCCCCATCGACGAGATCGAGGCAAACGTGAAGGTGCAGAAACGGATCACGAACAACAAGCCCTTCTACATGCTCGGCCCCCTGGTCACCGATATCGCGCCCGGGTATGACGACCGGGTAGCGGCCATCGGCGCTGCGCTCTCCTCGGCTGCCGGGGCGGACTTTATCTGCTACGTCACCCCGGCAGAGCACCTGGCCCTGCCCACGCCCGAGGAGGTCTATGAAGGGGTGATGAGCGCACGCATCGCCGCCCACGCAGGGGACATGATCAAGCTCGGGAAGAGGGATGCGGACCTCGAGATGGGGCATGCCCGGAGGGACCTCGACTGGGAGAGGCAGTTCCAGATCGCCATAAATCCCGAGCGCGCCCGCCGCATCCGCAACGAGCGTATGCCCGCAGATACGGACGCCTGCACCATGTGCGGAGATTTCTGCGCCCTGAAGATCGTCAACCGGCATTTTACCTTCTGATCCAATCTCTTTTTGGGAGCCGGAGCCCACATCTTTGGGAGAGACCGCATGAAGACTGTGGCGAGCATCTCCTCTCTCGAAGGGTGGCGGCTGGCATGTGCATCCCCGGCAGATCTCATCGAGATCAGGCTCGATCTGCTGGAAGACCGCGACGCCCCGGCGGTTCAGGGTGCCCTTATCGGCGCGCAGGTCCCGGTCATCCTCACCCAGAGGAGCGCCGGAGAGGGGGGAAGGTTTTCAGGGAGTGTGCCCGAGTGGCAGGAGAGCCTTGGTCCATGGCTGGAGCATGCGTGCTACGTCGATTGCGAGATACGGTACAGGGACGCAGCCGTCCCCCTCCGTGATGCGGGAGCAACGATCATCGCCTCGGTTCACCGGGACGATATGCCCCCCCTGCAGGAACTCGAACAGCTGGAGGCAGACCTCCGGACGATCGGGGAGATCCCCAAGATCGTGATCACGCCTCAAAGCCTCGGGGACGTGATCGATCTCTTGGCCTTCACCAAGGACGCGAGGAAGCCCATCGCGACCGGGGTGAGGGGGAGAGAGTTCAGGTTTGCCCGTGCTCTCCTCCCTCTCTTTGGCTCCGAGCTCGTCTACTGTCACGCGGGCAAGCCCACCGCGGAGGGCCAGTACGGGATCGGGGAGATAAAACTTCTCCTGGAGCTGCTCGAATGACCAGGCCTCCTCTCGGCGAGGATGAAACCGCCCACGAGAAGGTGCGGCTCCGGAACCGGCTCAAGGACCTCAGGATCGCCATCCCCAAAGAAGAGCGGGCGAGGAAGAGCATGCAGATCTGCAGCCTTCTTCTGGAGATGCTCATCGGCTATCAGACGGTGATGGTCTACGTGGCAAAGGAGCCCGAGGTCGAGACCATGCCGCTCATCAGAGGCCTTCTCGGGCGCGGGGCACAGGTGGTGGTGCCCATCATCGAGCAGGAGACCCATACCCTCCGCCTCTCCCACCTCCTCGACACCTCCACCCTGGTGCCCTCCACCTTCAATGTCCCCGAACCGGTGGGGAGCGAGATCCCCGCCGACCCGGGCGAGCTCGAGGCGGCAGTCATCCCTCTCATCGGGTTTGATTCAAGGGGCCACCGGCTCGGGTACGGGGCCGGCTACTACGACCGCTTCCTCGAACAGGCCCCTGACCTGGTCAAGATCGGGGCCGCCTTTGCCGCCCAGGAGGTCGACCGCATCCCCTCCCACCATTATGATGTGCGGCTGGACTATGTGGTGACCGAGCTCGGGGTCATGGGCTGCTGAAAGGGCGCACCATCATTGCCTGATAGTCAAAAATTATATATATAACGACCCTTACTAATGGTAAGTATCATTCAGCGCGAGGATCATCCATGAAGGACGCCGCAAAGTACGAAGTTACCGTGAAGGAAGCCGCTCATGAGGACGCAGGGAGAGGGATTGCCCGCCTCAGCATCAATGTGATGAAGGCGCTCGGCCTCACCAGCGGCGATCTCATCGAGATTACGGGAAGGAAGAAGGCTGCCGCCATCGTGTGGCCAGGGCATGCAGAGGACACGGGGAGAGAGATCATCCGGATCGACGGGAATATCCGGAGCAATTCAGGCACCGGGATCGACGAAAAGGTCACCATCAGGAAGACAGAGGCGGCGTACGCCGAGAAGGTGGTGATCCAGCCCACCCAGCCCATCAGGCTGACCGGTGGGGAGAAGCTCCTCCAACGGCTTCTCATGGGAAGGCCCGCGGTGGAGGGCCAGACCCTGAGGTTGAACATCCTCGGAAACCCCATCACGTTCGTCATCGCGAAGGTCACCCCGAAGGGGATCGCGATCGTGAGCCCCCAGACATGGGTCGAGCTGAAAGAGACACCATACGAGCCCAAGGAGGGTAAAAGAAGGGAGGTTGCCGATATCCACTACGAGGACATCGGAGGCCTCGGCCGTGAACTCTCCATGGTCCGCGAGATGATCGAGCTCCCGCTCCGCCACCCCGAGCTCTTCGAGAAGCTCGGCATCGAGCCCCCGAAGGGGGTACTTCTCTACGGCCCGCCTGGCACGGGCAAGACCCTGATTGCAAAGGCGGTCGCAAACGAGGTGGACGCGCACTTCATCAGCCTCTCGGGCCCCGAGATCATGAGCAAGTACTACGGGGAGAGCGAAGAGCGGCTGCGCGAGGTCTTCCAGGAAGCGCAGGAGCATGCCCCCTCCATCATCTTCATCGACGAGATCGATTCAATCGCACCGAAGCGTGAAGAGACAAAGGGGGAGGTGGAGAGGAGGGTCGTCGCCCAGCTCCTCTCGCTCATGGACGGCCTGCAGGCCCGGGGCCAGGTCATGGTCATCGCCGCCACCAACATCCCCGACGTCCTCGACCCGGCGCTCAGGAGGGGCGGCAGGTTCGACCGCGAGATCGAGATCGGCATCCCGGACACCAAGGGGAGGCTCGAGATCCTCCAGATCCACTCCCGGGGGATGCCCCTCGAGATCGAGAAGGTGAAGGTCTCGCCCGAGGAGATCGAGCCCGAGGAGGGAGTGGAGATGAGCCGGAAGGAGGAGGGGATCCGCCGCCGTAAATTCCTTGAGCCCTTCGCCGCGGTCACCCACGGCTTTGTTGGCGCGGATATCGCACTCCTTGCAAAGGAGGCAGCCATGCACGCGCTCCGCAAGGTGCTCCCGAAGGTGAAGATGGAGGAGGAGATCCCCCTCGAGATCGTCGACGACCTCCGGGTGACGAAGGAGAACTTCGAGGAGGCCCTCAAGCACGTGGAGCCGAGTGCGATGCGCGAGGTGCTCGTCGAGATCCCCAACGTCACCTGGGAAGACGTGGGGGGCCTTGAGCACGTGAAGGCCGAACTTGCAGAGGCGGTGGAGTGGCCATTGAACTACCCCGATGTCTTTGAACGGCTGGACATGGAGCCCCCGCGGGGGATCCTCCTCTTCGGCCCTCCTGGCACCGGGAAGACCCTCCTTGCCAAGGCGGTGGCCAACAAGAGCGGAGTCAACTTCATCTCGGTGAAGGGCCCGGAGCTTCTCTCAAAGTGGGTGGGCGAGTCTGAGAAGGGCGTGCGCGAGGTCTTCCGGAAGGCGCGGCAGGCAGCCCCCTCCATCATCTTCTTTGATGAGATCGATGCGCTCCTCCCCCGCCGGGGGATGTATGCGGACTCCTCCCATGTGACAGAGACCGTGGTCAGCCAGATCCTCACCGAACTCGACGGGCTCGAGGAGCTGACCAATGTGCTGGTGCTCGGGGCTACCAACCGTCCCGACATGCTCGACGAGGCGCTCATGCGTCCGGGAAGGCTCGACCGACTCATCTACGTGCCGCCCCCGGATGAAGAGGGAAGACGGAAGATCTTAGAGATCTATCTCCGCCGTGACCTCGCAGGCCTCGAAGACCTCGTGGAAGGAAGGAAGGAGATCCTTGCCGAGAAGGAAGAGCAGCTGGAGGCCAAGAAGGGCTCTCCTGAAGAGGAGGCTACCCGGACCGCGGTGGCGGAAGCCGGGGAAGACCTCAAAGAAGCCGAGCGGAGGCGAGAGCATTTCGACTCCATGGTCGACGACCTCGTCTCCCGGACAGTGGGTTTTGTCGGTGCAGATATCGAGGCACTGGTCCGGGAAGCGAAGATCAGCGCGATGCGCGAGTTCATCACCGCGATGGCAGGAAAGAGCGAGGAGGAACGCCGGACTGCACTGGTGAACGTGGTGGTGACCAAAAAGCACTTTGAAGAAGCGCTCTCACGGGTGAAGGGCTCGCTCGACATTGAGTCGATGGAGGAGCACGAGCGTCGCGCCTGGGAGCTCCTCTACAACCACGAACAACGCTCCATCCTTGAGAGGGCAATCGCCACCATCAAGCGGGCGGAATTCGGAGCCGAACAGGATGAAAAACGGGAGGCCGCGATCGAGAGCCTGCGGTCAAGCGTGTTTGCCCGGAAGAAAGACTTCAAAAAGGTCCGGGAACAAACGGAAGTACTGGAAGGAATGATGAAAACCGTTTCGGAGCGGCCTCTCCACGCAACATAAATCGAGAATGAAGTGAAAGGACAATGAAAGAACCAGCAGACGATCCCTTCGGGGATCTCCACGAACTCATCCGCATGCTCCTCGAGCAGTCGTTCCAGGGGGAGGGGCCGATCGGGTACGGGTTCAAGATCGTGATCAAGGACGGCGAATGCCACATGGTGCCCCTCACCGGCACGGGCAGGATGGTGGCAGAGATCGAACCTTTTTCAGAAGTCCACACCCTCGGGGAGACGGTGGCGATCAATGTCGACCTTCCCGGGGTGGACGAGGAGGACGTGGAACTGGCCATCGAGGGTGAGAAGCTCACGATCTCCGGGAAAGGGGAAGGACGGCGGTACCGTACCACCCTCGACCTTCCTCCCGTAGACCCGGATACCCTCAGCTTTACCTGCCGGAACGGGGTCCTTGAGGTAAGCCTCCTGAAGAGAAGGGAAGCGCTTCCCGGCCCGGAATACCCATAACCACCTTTTTTTTCCTGTCTGTTGATACCGAATGATTAATGAGATTTTGAATCAATGAAAAGCCATATCCCAACCGGTGATTTGTGATGCCAAAGACCACAATTTCCTTAATTAAGGCCGATGTCGGATCCTACCCCGGACATTCGCGGACACACCCCCGCCTGCTCGAGAAAGCGGCGGAGATGCTGAAAGCAGCGGAAGGAGACCTTCTCATCGATTCCTTCGTCACCCACTGCGGGGACGACCTCGCACTGATCATGACCCATACCCACGGTGTGGACAATGACCGGATCCACAAACTCGCGTGGGACACGTTCATGGAATGCACCAGGATCGCCCGGGAACTCAAACTCTACGGGGCCGGACAGGATCTTCTCACTGACGCATTCAGCGGGAACGTGAAGGGGGCCGGGCCCGGGGTTGCGGAGATGGAGTTTGAAGAGCGCAAGAGCGACCCCGTGCTGTTATACCTTGCAGATAAGACAGAACCGGGTGCCTGGAATTTCTACCTGTACAAGATGTTTGCAGATCCATTCAACACCCCTGGCCTGGTCATCGACCCGAGCATGCACACGGGATTTATCTTCGAGGTCCATGACGTGATGGAGAAACGGCGTATATTCCTCAATGCCCCGGATGAGATATACAGCCTGCTTGCGTACATCGGCGCCCCGTCCAGGTACGTGGTCAAGTATGTCTGGAGAAGGGAGGATAATATGGTGGCCGCATCGACCAGCACCCAGCGTCTCAGCCTGATTGCAGGGAAGTATGTAGGGAAGGACGACCCTGTGATGATCGTGCGGTGCCAGAACGGCCTCCCGGCAGTGGGGGAGGCTCTCGAGCCCTTCACGAACCCGTTGATCGTGGCAGGGTGGATGCGGGGATCGCACCATGGGCCCCTGATGCCGGTGGGGCTTGCCGACGCGCATCCCACCCGGTTCGACGGGCCACCGCGGGTGATCTGCCTTGGCTTCCAGATCGCGGATGGAAAACTGGTCGGCCCTGCAGACATGTTCGATGACCCGGGGTTCGACCGGGTGCGGAGCAGGTGCAATGAGGTCGCCGATCTCCTGCGATTGCATGGCCCGTTTGAACCCCACCGGCTCTCCATGGACGAGATGGAATATACCACGCTCCCGCAGGTAGAAGAGACGCTTGCGGAGAGATGGGAACCTATCCCAGAATAATCCATTTTTCCCGAGGACCGAAGTCTCGTGAGCGTGAGAGAAATATTAATGCCCTTAAGGGCCCACATAACGGAAGATGGTTAACAGTATCGTGCTCCCGATAAAGAAGGTTTTTGCGCTTGTCGATTCCAAAATCACCGTAGAGATTAAGGACGACGAGCGGAAACTGCAGGGGAGGCTTGTCGCGGTGGACGAGCATCTCAATATCCACATGGACCAGACCATCGAATTTGTGAACAACCAGCGCGGGAGAAGCCTTGGGACGGTGGTCATCCGGGGAAGCAATATTCTCGCGATCTCCCCGGTGATCTAGGGCAATATATGGCAGACATTGAAGAAGAAGCACTGCAGATCATCCAGTCGCGCCCGGAGGGAGTGCTCCAGAGCGAGCTGTGGAAATTGCTTGATATCGACAGCAGGAAATGCTCCCGCATCATCAAGAAACTGCTCGATATGGACCTTATCGAGCGGGTGGAGTTCCGGAATGAGGGGATCAAGACCTACCTGCTTCGGGCGAAGAAGCGCCAGGTCGATCCCGCCCTCCTGATGGCAGGGGGGGAGCTTGTGCCCTGCATCGGGTGCACCGAGGAGTGTGTGGCGCAGGAATGCCCGCACCTTCTGGACTGGCTGTACCAGCTTGCAATCGAAGAATTTGAATCATAATAATTTTTAACGCTATTTTTCGGAATTTTTTTCTCGGAAACAGTTCCAGATTCTGGTTGTTGATCAGCTCGAAGAATGAGGAGGCCGATTCTCAGGGGATTGCAATCATCCTGCTGGTTGCGATAACCATGGTCCTCGCGGTCTTCGTGCTCCTCCTCCTCCACC